>DATLIA010000091.1:0-2900 GCA_035540215.1 Actinokineospora sp.
ACGCCCGCGACGACATCCTGGCCCGCGTCCGCGCCGCCCTGCTCGACGCCCCCCAGGCCGCCGAGATCTCACGGGACTACGAGCTGAGCCTGCCCGGGGTGGACCTGGTCGAGCTGTTCGCCGAACGGGTCGACGACTACCAAGCCAAGGTCGTCCGCGTCCCCGCCGACACCCTGCCCGCCGCGATCGCCGCTGAACTCGCCGCGGCCGGGGTGCGGCGCGTGGTGACACCGTTGGATCTGCCGCAGGGGTGGGTGCCGGGCGCCATCGTGGACAGTCCACTCACCGTGCCCGAACTGGACACCATGGACGGTGTGGTCACCGGATGCGCCCTCGGCATCGCCGAGACCGGCACCATCGTCCTCGACGCGGGCACCCACCAAGGCCGCCGCGCCATCACCCTGGTCCCCGACTTCCACCTGTGCGTCGTCCGCGCGGGCCAGATCGTCGGCACCGTCCCCGAGGCCATCGCCCGACTCGACCAGAACCGGCCCCTGACCTGGATCAGCGGCCCTTCGGCCACAAGCGACATCGAACTCAACCGCGTCGAAGGCGTCCACGGACCCCGGACCCTCGTCGTCATCATCGCGGAGTGACGGTCCGACTACACCGGAATGTGTCACGTTGGCGTTTCTTGCTAACACTTCACAGTTAACACTTGCGTAGACATCGGATCCATTCCACACTTCGAACCACATACGTTCCGAAAGCGCCCGGCATACGGGCAATACATCGGATAACTGCGGTTAATGGTGGGTGCGAGAGTGGTTCTACGACGGGTAGCCGCGCTTCTGGGCGTGGTTGCGATGGTCCTGACCTCGGCGTGTTCGGCCGACGAACCACAGGTAGACCCGACCTCGCGTTCCCATGAGGTCAAGGTCGCGCTCCTGCCCGGCGGCGTGCACCCGTATTTCCAGCCGTGGCGCGCGGGCGGCGCCGAGGCGAAGTCGGTGTTCGGGATCGGCGATGTCACCTTCGACGAGTCCAGCGGCTGGGACCAGACCACCCAGAACCGCACGATCAACAACTACACCGCGCAGGGCTACACCGCGTTCGGCATCTTCGGGGTCTCCTCTGCGGACATCAACGCGACGTTCTCCCGGATGAAGGCCACCGGCCTGGTGGTCGCCTCGCTCGGGTCCTGTCCGGCCGACACGGTGAACAAGGCCGACTTCTGCCTCGCGACCGACGTCGAGGTGGCCGCGTACAAGGCGGCCAGGGCGGCGATCGACGCCATCGGTGGCCAGGGCACGCTCGTGCACCTCACCGGCAACAAGGTCGACACCAACACCGAGCGGCGCAGCGCGGGCGTACGGCACGCGGTCGAGGAGACCAACGGCAAGGTCACCCTGCTCGCGACCGTCACCGACCTCGACAAGGAGCAAGCCGTCGCGGACAAGGCGGTGGCCGACCTGCTGGTCAAACAGGGATCGAAGATCAACGGTATCGTCACCACCGGGTATATCCCGGCGCTGGCCGCACTCAATGGGGTGACCGCGGCGAAGCTCCCCATCAAGATCATCGCGATCGACGACGACAAGAAGATCCTCGACGGGATCCGCGACGGCAACGTGGCCGCCACGATCGCACAGAACCCGGTCGGACAGTCCTATGTCGGCTCATGGGCGCTGACCCAGCTCGCCGTCGGCGAGTGCAAGAACAAATGGCGCGGGCAGACCATCGACTCTGGCTCGTTCGTGATCACCAAAGCCAATGTCGAGACCTACGACGACGAGCGCAAGGCCAAGACCCAGGCGCTGATCGACCAATTCCGCACCAGCGTGCTCGCCTGCTAGCGGCCGCGTCCCCCGAAGGAACACGCAAGTGAGCACTGTTTCACGCAGAAGACTTCTCGTTGGCGGCCTCGGGCTGCTCGCCGCTGCGGGCTGCCAGGCCGACAACAAGCCGCAGGCGGTCTCGGCGAGGGTTGCCGACCAGACGGCCGCCGCCGCGGCCCAGACGCCGGAAGCCGTCACGGTCGTCCGCGCTCTGTCCTACGCGCGTGGCGGCGACGTGCGGATGGTCGTCTACCGGCCGGAGGGCATCACCCAGGCCGCGCTGCCGGTGTGCCTGGCCATGCACGACCGCGGCGCGAACGCCGACGCGTTCGGCGACATGGGGATCGTCGCGGCGCTGACCGAGATGGTCAAGGCGGGCGGCAAGCCCTTCGCCCTGGCCGCGCTAGATGGCGGCGACACGAGTTGGACCACGGCGGGCAAGGACGATCCCGGTCGGATGCTGCGCGAGGAAGTACCCGCGTGGCTGACCCGCCAGGGCTTGGCCACCACCGTGTTCGGCTCGCTGGGTGTCGGTACCGGCGCCTACGGCGCGCTCGACTACGTCACCCAGCCCGGCGTCGCGGTGACCGCCCTGCTCGACCCCAAGCTGTTCGCCGACTTCGCCGACGCCCGCGCGGACGGCGGCGTGGCCACTGACGAGGCGTGGCACGCGGTGGACCCGTTCCGCAACGTCGAGAAGCTGGGCAACGTGGCGGTCGGCATCTGGTCGGGCGCGGCGGACCCGGCGGCATCGAGGCTCGCGGGCGCGGTCAAGGCCGAGGTCACCGAGATCGGCGCGGGTGGCGCCGATTTCCGCAAGCGCAAGCTCGTGGGCGTGCTCGCCTTCCTGGGCGATCAGGGCATCCGGATCAACGGCGGCTACTGACCGTGGACGTTGCCTGTCAGTGACCAGTGTCCCGAGTCGGAGGTTCGACACCACCACGCGGATCACCGGATCTGGCGCCGAACCTCCGGTCGTAACACTAGTAGCGTGTCGCCGCCAATAGTTGATCATTGTGTGGTTGGGTTGGTACTGGCCTTTTCCTTCCCAGTCATGAGGTGTCGTGTACAGGTCGGGTGTGCCGTCGGTGGCGCTGGGTGCTGACGAGCGTGAGTGGTTGA
>DATLIA010000092.1:0-21985 GCA_035540215.1 Actinokineospora sp.
GGAGTATTCCTGGCCCACCGGGCCGGTTTCGGCCGCGGCGGCGCGGTGGGGTGGGGTGCTGGTCGCCGTCGCGTGTGTCGTGTTCTCGGTGACGGGGGAGGTCTCGGCGGTCGCCGCGTGCGTGCTGCTCGTGGTCGGCGCGCTCGCCCACGTGCTCGGCGAGGTCCGGCAGGCGGCGGGCAGCTGGGGGATCGCGTTCGGCCTCGCGCCCGACCACGCGCAGGGTCAGTACCAAGGCGCCTACTCGATGGGGATCGACCTCGGCCGGATGCTCGCGCCGATCGCGCTGACGTGGCTGGCGCTGCGGTACGGGGTTGTGGGGTGGCTGGTGATGGCCGTGGTGTTCGGCGCGGTCGGCCTGGCGATGCCCGCGGTCGTGGCGTGGGCGGGCGACCGCAGGCCGGAGGTCGCGGCTGTCGCGACGTGAAGCCCGCATGAGCGCGGGCGTCGAATTCGGGGGATCACCACTTCTAGGGGGCACGCATGACCGCTCTGCAGTTTCCGACGTCGTTCACCAGGTCCGCCGCGGCCGAAACCGGCCCGGTGGGCCAGGAATACTCCTGGCACGCCGACATCGCCCCGATAGGGGTGTTCTCCGACCACGCCGTCATCGATGTGCTGAATGCGGCATTCCAGGCACTCGTGCACCGCTACACCGGTCGTGACGAAATCGTGGTCGGGCGCGCAGAGAATGGTCCGCGACTCGCCGCCGTGCGTTCCAGGATCGACGACGGCTCGACCTTGATCGACATTATCCGAAATGCGGAACCCGCCGAGTCGGACACGATTCAGGTCGCCTTCAACGGCGTCTCGGGGGCGGTTTCCGGTGCCGAGTTGATAATGGACGTCGATGTCGAAGGCGACAAAGCGGACTTCTCGCTGCGGTATGACCGGTCGCTGTTCGCCCCGGAATTCATCGCCCGGCTCGCGGCCAATTACCAGACCCTGCTGGCCGACGCCTGCGAGCGGCCGGAGACCCCGGTGCGGGCCCTGCGCCTGATCGCGGCGGACGAGCGGCGGCACCTGCTCGACACGCTCAACGCGACCGACTGGCCCTACCTGCGCGACGCGTCGATCCACTCGCTGGTGCAGACCCAGGTCAGGCGCACCCCGGACGCGCCCGCAGTGGAGTTCGGCGGCGCGACCATCACCTACCGCGAGCTGGACGAGCGGTCGAACGCGCTGGCCCGCGCACTGCTCGCGCACGGCGTCGACCCGGGCGCGCGCGTCGGCGTCTCGCTGCCGCGCTCGGCCGACCTGGTCTGCCTGCTGCTGGCCATCCACAAGGTGGGCTGCGCCTACGTCCCGCTGGACCCGACCTACCCCGGCGACCGGCTCAAGGCCATCGCCGACACCGCTGACATGGCGGCGGTCGTGTTCGACGGCGCCGAGCCCGCCTGGCTGGCGGGCATCGGCGCGACGCCGCTGTCCCGGGCGAGCCTGGTCGACCGCGCGGCGAGCCTGGCGCGCGACGAACTGGACATCGAGGTCAACGCGAACGCCGCCGCCCACCTGATCTACACCTCAGGTTCCACCGGGCAGCCCAAGGGTGTGGTGATCCACCACCGCAACGTGGTCGCGCTGCTGGCCTGGGCGTGGGAGACCTACACCGTCGAGGATGTCACCCGCGTCCTGTTCAGCACGTCGCTCAACTTCGACCTCTCGGTGTTCGAGCTGTGGTGCCCGCTGACCATGGGCGGTTGCGTGGTCGTGGTCGACAACGTCCTGGCGCTGACCGAGGACACCGACCTGCGCCCGACCCTGGTCAATACCGTGCCGAGCGCGCTCAACGTGCTGATCCAGCGCTCGGCCGTGCCCGCGTCGACCGCCGTGCTGAACGTCGCGGGCGAGCCGCTGCCGAAGGAGCTGGTCAACGCCGCGTTCGCCCGGTCCTCCGTGCGTCGCGTGTTCAACCTGTACGGGCCGTCGGAGGACACGACCTACTCGACCTATCAGGCGTTCGACGGGCCGACCGCCGAGGTCACCATCGGCAGGCCTATCCACAACACGAAGGCCTACCTGCTCGACGCACGCGGGGAACTCGTGCCGCACGGTGTCGTCGGCGAACTGCACCTCGGCGGCGAGGGCCTGTCCTCCGGCTACATCAACGACCCGGAGCGCACGGCCGCCGTGTTCGTCGCCGCGCCGTCCGGGCTCGGGGTGCTCCGCACGCTCTACAAGACCGGCGACCTGGCCCGCTGGACCGAGGACGGCGAGCTGTTCTTCATGGGCCGCAAGGACAACCAGGTCAAGATCCGCGGCTACCGGATCGAGCTGGGCGAGATCGAGTCGGTGCTGCGCGAGCTTGACGGCGTGCGTGACGTCGCCGCGCTGGCGGTGCGCGCCGACGGTGACACCCGGATGGTCTGCTACGTCGGCACCGGCCGGTCGGCCGACGAGATCGGGGCGCACCTGCGCGGCAGGCTGCCGAACTACATGCAGCCCGCGAAGATCGTCGTCGAGGCGGATCTGCCGCTGCTGCCCAACGGCAAGGTCGACCGCAAGGGCCTGGCCGCCCGCGAGGTCGAGTGGGGCACGACCCTCGGCGAGTCCACTTTGGACGAGCGGGAGACCGAGATCGCCGACGTCTGGACCGAGGTGCTCGGCCTGCGCGGCATCCCCGGCGACCTCGACTTCTTCTCCATCGGGGGCCACTCGCTGCTGGCCAACCTGCTGGCCGCGCGGCTGAGCGACCGGTGCGCGGTCACGGTCCGCGTGTCGGAGGTCTACGAGTTCCGCACCGTCACCCAGCAGGCGGACCTGGTCGCGGCCAAGCGGGCGCAGGCGCCGGACACACCCGCGGCCGACGACCTGGCGGGCCGGTTCGCGCTGGCCGAGCGGACGCTGCGGGAGTCGGCCAAAAGCCACGGCGTGCCCGGCGCGGCGGCGGTGGTCGTCATCGACGGCCAGTCCCACGCGGTCGACTTCGGTCTGGACGACATCGACTCCGGCAAGGTCCGCACCGCCGAGACCCGCCAGCGCGTCACCTGCGTGACCAAGGTGCTCGTCGCCTACGTGGCGCTGATGCTGGTCGACCGCGGCATGGTCGAACTCGACGCGCCGCTGGGCGATCTCGTCCCCGACGGCGTCCGACGCCGCGATGAGATCACCCTGCGCCAACTGCTGTCGCACACCAGCGGGATCGACGACTCGTTCGAGGTCTGGAACTCCACCGACCACCCCGACCTCGGCGCCTATGTCCAGAGCTTCGCCGACTACCCGCAGGTCGCCGAGCCGGGCGAGATCTTCGCCTACTCCGCGTGCGGCACGTCCATCGCCGCGCTGCTGATCGAGAAGCTGCTGGGGACGTCCTGGCGCAAGGCGGTCAACGAATTGCTCCTCGACCCGCTGGGCATCATGCCGATCGCCGAGACCCTCGACGCGGGCGACCACTACGGCGACTCGGTCGCCACGGGCTATCTGTGGAACGAACCGGAGCAGCGCTACACCCCGTACGTCCTCGGCCCGCAGACCATGGCCAACGACGCGGCCGACTCGTTCTCCGTGTGCCTCACCGCCCAGGAGATCGCCACGCTCGCGCTGTTCGCCCTGGACGACGGCGTGACCACGGACGGCAAGCGTTTGCTGTCGGCCGAGCTGGCCAAGCAGATGCGCACCCCGCAGATCGACATCCCCGGCCACCACTTCATGCACTCGTGGGGCCTGGGCTGGCTGCACTTCGAGGAGAACGTCTTCGGGTTCAACTCCAACGGCAGCGGCCACCACAACTTCGTCCAGGTCTTCGCCGAGACCCGCACGGTGCTGGTGATGCTGGCCAACGCCTATCCGACGTTCGGCCTCTACGAGGACCTGGTCAAGTCGGTCACCGGGCAGGGCCTGATCCGCTCGCGGCCGGGCGCGGAGATCGACATGGACCTGTGTGTCGGCGAGTACGCGGCCTCCGGCTACCGCCTCGACGTCACCCGGTCCGCCGACGGGCTCGGCTACGTGTTCCACCAGCGCGAACCCGGCGGCGGGTGGGACCGGCTCGACGACGGCGCGCTGGTGCACTCGGGCACCGGCGGGTTCACGTCGATGTCGCCCAAGAACATCCTCGCGGGCTCCATCTCCTTCATCTGGACCACTGGGCCGCGGCCCGGGTTCGTCCGGCTCGGCCAGCGGGTCGCCAGAAGGGTCGTCTGACATGCATGGCAACAAACACGTGGTCTTCGTGACGTGGAAGACCGGCAACGCCCCGGCGTTCGAGGCGGCCAAGCGCCTCGGGCACGAGGTGACGCTGATCCGCTCGCGGGCCATGGAGCGGATGCAGCACGTCGACTTCGACAAGACCCCGTTCGGCCGGTTCGTCGACACCGTCCACACCCTGGACGACGCGACCGAACTCGCCGCGCTGCGCGCGTGCGTCCACGAGATCCACGCGCGCAGGCGGATCGACGGGTTTCTCGCCACCGTGGACGCGCTCGTCGTGCCGGTCGCCCGCATCGCCGAGGAACTCGGCATCCCGTTCACGTCCGTCGAGGGCGCTGTCACGGCCAAGGCCAAGAACCGGTGCCGCGAAGTGCTCGAAGAGGCCGGGATCGACCGCACCCGGCACTTGGTGCTGACCGACTCGCGCCAGACCAAGGTGACCACGGCCGAATCGGGTTCCGGCGGTTCGCGGCATTGGCCACGCACCGGCCTCGACCAGGCCAGGGCGTTCGCCGCCGACGCGGGCTTCCCGATCGTGGTCAAACCCGCCAGCGGCTCGGGCAGCGAAGGCGCCCACGTCCTGCGCGACGACCTCGCGCTGGCCGAGTTCTTCGCCACCGCCGACCCGGCCGCCTACCCGACCGGGATGCTGGTCGAGGAGTACCTGTCCGGCCGGTTCGTCTCGGCCGAGATCGGCCTCGCCCGCGGCGAGGTGGTCCGGCTCGCCATCAGCGAGCGGACCACGTGGGCCCGACACGAGGCATTGGAGACCGGGACCACCATCCCGGCGGTGATCGACGACGACGCCCACGAGGCCGTCATGGACTTCGCCGAGCGGGTGATCAAGGCCGTCGGCCTGCGGATGGGGATCTTCCACGTCGAGGTCATGCTCACCGCGGCCGGACCCCGGCTCATCGAGCTCAACCCCCGGATCATGGGCTCCTGTCTGCCCAACCTCTTCTGCCTGGCGGGCGGCGGCGACCTGTTCGAGCTGCTCGTGCGGATCTACCTCGACGAGCCGGTCGCCCACAAGGCGGCGTTCGACGGGTACGCCACCGTCCGCTGGTTCGGCGCCACCGACGCCACTCCCGCGCCCGCCGAGGTCCCCGATCTCTCGTGGGCGCGGGGATATGGCGACACCCTGCGCTCGCTCACCGTGCGGCTGCCGGAGTCCGGCGTGTTCAAGGCCTGCCGGGGCAACCTCGACAACTTCGGCGAGGTGCAGACCGTGCACACCGACCACGACGAGTCGGTGCGCGCCGCCGAGGAGATCGTCCAGAAGATCGAAGCCCAGCTCGGCATCGAGCTGACCAAGTGACGGGGGATGTGGTGGATCGATTCTTCGCCGAGACGCGAGCACAACTCGACAGTCTCGGCCTGCCCGACGGTGAGACCGACCAGGTCGAACCGTCGGCACTGCGGTTCGCCGACGGCGGCCAGTTCCGCATCGAGGTGCCGACGATCAACTCCGCCACCACGGCGGAGACCCTGCTCCGGGAGAGCATCCGCCGCGGGTTCGCCATCAACCGGGTCACCGAGACCCTTGGCCTGTTCCGGCACACCGCGGCCGAGATCCGCCGCTACGCCGCGCTTGGCCGGGAGTACGGCGCGCAGATCCTGATGTCGGTCGGTCCCCGGGCCAACTACGACATCGGCGCCAGCGTGCAGACCCCCGAGGGCAGCCGCATCGGCTACCGGCTGCGCGGCCAAGAGCAGATCGTGCGCGCCGTCGAGGACGTCAAGCGCGCCATCGATCTGGGCATCACGGGATTCGTCGTCTATGACGAGGGTCTGCTGTGGGTGCTCAACGAGCTGCGCTCCCGCGGCGACCTGCCCGCCGTCCACCTGAAGGTGTCCGCGCACTGCGGCCACGGCAACGCCGCGTCCGCGCGGGTGCTGGAACTGTTGGGCGCCAACAGCTTCAACCCGGTCCGGGACCTGACCCTGCCCATGGTCGCCGCGATCCGGCGCGCGGTGTCGATCCCGCTGGACTGCCACGTCGACAACCCGAAGGACTCCGGCGGCTTCATCCGCACCTACGACGCGCCGGAGTTCGTGCGCGTCGCCGCGCCGGTCTACCTCAAGACCGGCAACAGCGCGTTGGAGAAGCACGGCACCATGCCGTCCCCGCAGCAGATCGAGGCGATCCTGCGCCAGATCGAGGTCGTCACGGAGTTCCTCGACCGGCACTACCCGGCGGCCAAGCAGTCGCCGACGGGCGTGTCGGCGACCATGTCCGCCGACGAGTTCGCGGGAGCGCGCTGACCATGTGCCGCATCTATGGCTCCTACGGCGATCATCCGGTGGACTCGCTCGTGCTCGCCGCGGTCGCCCAGGCCCAGATCCACGGCGGACCGGACGCCCAGACCGTGGTCAACGCGGGCAAGTGGGCGCTGGGCAACAACCGGCTCGCGATCCAGGGCATCGCCGCGGGCGAACAGCCCTTCCGGCTCGACGGTCTGACCTGCGTGTTCAACGGCGAGATCTACAACCACCGCGCGCTGCGGGCCGAACTCGGCGTTCACGGGTACCGGTTCAGCGGTGACTGCGACGGCGACGTGCTGCTGCCGCTTTACGAGCTGTACGGCGACGAGTTCGTCAGCAGGCTCGACGGCATGTACGCGATCGCCATCGTGGACACCCGCTCCGAGCCGTGCCTCAAGCTGTTCGTCGACCACGCCGGGATGAAGTCGCTCTACTACTACGTCTCCGACGACGGCTCTCAACTCAACTTCGCCTCCGAACTGCGGGCTCTGGCCAGGTTCCCCGACTTCCCGGACCGGATCGACCCGCTCGCCGTCGACCGCTACCTCGGCGGCAAGGCCGTGTGGGGACCGGAGACCGTCTACACCCGGGTCCGCACACTCGTCCCCGGCGCCGTGCTCCGGTTCACCGCCGACGGCGGCGTGACCGAGAAGCGGATCGACCTGGCACCACAGGAGTTCGACTGGCCTGCGGGCGGACCGACCCGGACGTCGGCCGCCGAACTGCTCGACGGCCTGCTGCACGACGAGATGACCCGGATGCTCGACGCCGACGTGCCGGTGTGCGTGGTCACCAGCGGTGGCCTCGACTCCAGCTACCTCACCGGTCTGGCCAAGAGCATCGTGCCGGACCTGGCGTCGTTCAACGTCGCCTACGCGGGCACGTGGCCGAGCGACGAGCGGCACTACGCCGAGGAAGTCGCCCGGCACGTCGGTACCCAACACCACCAGGTGATCCTGGATCCGGCCGGGTTCCCGGACCAGATCGACCGCTTCCTGCGCCACCTCGACCAGCCGAACAACGCCCCGCACAGCCTGAGCACGTTCGGCCTGTTCGAGGCGATCCACGACGCGGGCTTCAAGGTCGCGCTGACCGGCGACGGCGCCGACGAGCTCTTCAGCGGCTATGCGCGCTACGTCAAGGCGGCCCGCGACGGTGGTGTGAACTGGCATCGGTCCTATCAGGACACAATGGCGGCGGCAGGTGCCACGACGCTGTCCACTTTGTACAGCACGGCGTTCCGGGCGGAGGTCGAGCGCACCGGCGGCTACTTCTCCGACCAGAGCGGCGACGAGCTGGCCGCCCGCGTCCCCGGCACGGACAAGCTGGAGACCCTGCTGCGCTACGACCAGTTCGAGCGCTTCCCGTACTACATCCTGCGCCGCGTAGACCACCTGAGCATGGCGCACTCGGTCGAGGCGCGGATCCCGTTCCTGCAGCCGAGCGTCATGCGGTTCTCCCGTGCCCTGCCGCCCGCGCTGAAGGTCGCGGGGGAACTGGTGAAGGCGCCGGTCGCCGACGCGGCGACGCGATGGATCCCGCGGAGCATCATCGACCGGCCGAAGCAGCCGTTCACCCTGCCCATCGCCGCGATGATCCGGCCAGGCGAGGCGCTGCACGACCTCATCGGCGACGTGCTGCTGGCAAGTACGTTCCGCTGCAAGGACTACTTCGACCAGCGAAAACTGCGGGAGCTGTTCCAGCTGCAGACCGACCAGCCCAGCGGCCACGCCGCCGAGGTCCTGTGGTCGGTGCTGATGCTGGAACTGTGGCTGTCCGTGCGAGACCTGACCCCGTAAGGAGAAACCAACCGTGGAAATTCAGTCGATCCTGGCCAATGTCACCAAGGCCGACATCAAGCGGGATCCGTTCCCGCACATCGTCATCCGCGACGCCCTCAACCCCGAGCTGTACCAGGCGCTGTCGGAGAGCATGCCGACCGTCGAGTACATCTCGGAGAAGATCGGCAAGCCGGTCGTGTCGAACGAGCGCTACAACTACATGTCAGCGCACATGTTCAAGGACGACACGATCGCTCCAGTGTGGAAGGACTTCGCCGAGTACCACTCGTCGCCTGAGTTCTTCCAGCAGTTCCTCGACCTGTTCTACGACGACCTGGTCGAGTCGCACCCGGAGGCCGAGGAGAAGTACGGCAAGCTGCGCGACCTGCGGGTCGGCCGTCGCGGGCACGACAACCACGAGACCCACGACATCCTGATGGACTGCACCGCGGTCATCGGCTCGCCGGTCGTCGGCACCCCGACGTCCTACCGCGGCCCGCACGTCGACAAGCCGTACAAGCTCTTCGGCGGCCTGTTCTACATGCGCCTGCCCGAGGACGACGCGGTCGGCGGCGACCTGGTGCTCTACAAGTACAAGAGCGACGAGCACAAGTTCCACGCCTCGGCGTCGGAGTACGGCGACAGCCGCTTCGACATCGACCCGCAGTACGTCGAGGAGGTGGCCACGATCCCGTACTCCAGCAACGTCCTGGTCATGTACCCGATCAACCGCTACGCCCTGCACGGCGTCTCGGTGCGCGACCTGACCCAGCACCAGCGCCGGTTCGTCGCCCTCGTCGGCGACATGCAGGACATGCTGTTCGACCTGGCGCTGTGATGCGGCCCTTCGACCAGCGCGACGGTCACATCTGGTTCGACGGCGAACTCGTCGACTGGGCGGACGCCCGGATCCATGTCCTCACGCACGGCCTGCACTACGCCAGCAGCGTCTTCGAGGGCGTGCGCGTCTACGACGGCAGGGCGTTCCTGCTCGACGCGCACGTCCGGCGGCTGCGGGAGTCCGCGCGCATCCTGGACTTCGACCTGCCCTACAGCGACGAGGACCTGGTCGCGGCGACGGTGGAGACCATCGCCAAGGCGGGCTTCGCCGACGGGTATGTCCGGATGAACGCCTGGCGCGGCTCGGAGGTCATCCAGACCGCCGCGCTGAACACGTCGGTCCGCATGTCGATCGCCGCGTACGAGACCCCTCGGGGCTACTACGCGGCGGCCGACGCGCTGGAGAAGGGCATCTCGCTGCGGACGGGCGAGTACCGCCGCCCGTCGCCGGACACGGCCCCGGTCAAGAGCAAGGCGGCCGGGAACTACATGATCGGCACCATCAGCAAGAATCACGCCATGCGCGCGGGATTCGACGACGCCATGCTCCTCGACGGCGACGGCCTGATCGCGGAGTCCACGGGCGCCCACATCTTCTTCACCAAGGGCGGCGTCCTGCACACCCCGACGACCCGGTGCACCATCGAGGGCATCACCCGCGCCACCGTGCTCGACCTCGCGGCGGCGAACGGGATCCCCTGTGTCGTCGAGGACTTGGCGCCGGAGTTCGTCGCCGAGGCCGACGGGGCGTTCATCTGCGGGACGGCGTGCGAACTGCTGCCGGTGTCCCGGATCGACGCTACCGACTACGACCTGCGGGGCAACTCGGTCATCGCGACCCTGATCACGGCGTACGCCGCGCTGACCCGCGGCGCGACCTGATGGAGGCGCTGGCGGCACTCGGCAAGCTGGTGCCCGTGGCACTGGCCTTCGGGACCGGCGCGGTTTTCGCGCGCCGCAAGGTCATCCCGACCGAGGCCGCCGGCGTCTTCACCGATTTCGCGTTCCTCTTCGCCATCCCGTGCTACTTGTTCGGGAAGATCTTCCTCAGCGACCTGGGCCACCTGTTCGACGTCCGCGCGATCTCCGCGTACGCGGCCAGCGCCGCGCTGTGCGTCGTCGTGGTGGGTCTGCTCTCGCGCGGGAACGCCCGCGCGCGGGCGCTGCGCATTATGGCGGCGGTCCAGGTAAACACGGCGTACTTCGCGGTGCCCGTGTTCGTGATGCTGTTCGGGAACGCGGCGCCGATCTTCCCGATCCTGCTGCTCCAAGTCTGTCTACTGTCGACAGTTGTCATCTCGATCATGGAGTTCGGCGGGGACGGCGGAACCGGCCGGAAACTGCTGCGCGCGGTGTGGGCGTCGCTGAATACGCCGGTCGTGCTGTCATGCAACCTGGCGATCGTGCTGAACCTGTTCTCGGTGCCGGTTCCCGAAGTCGTGCTGGACGGCTTCGCCTTCGTCGGCGAGAGTGCCGCGCCGATCGCGCTTTTCGCGCTCGGCATGCACTTGGGTGGCACGGGACTGAAGCTGCGCGGAACCACGCGCGAGGAGATCGCGCTGATCGCGTTCAAGTGCGTCGTGTTCCCGCTCGTGACGCTCGCGGTGTGCAAGTACGTGTTCGGCGTCGGCGGGGACTGGTTGAAGTACCTGGTCCTGATCGCGGCGATGCCGTCGCCGCAGAACCTCTTCATCTTCGCCCAACGCTATGACACCGAGGTCGATATGGCCGCGTCCGTGGTGGTGAAGAGCTCTGTGGTGACGCTGGCGCTGCTTCCGCTCTGGGTGCAGTGGGCGGCCCACTGACCCGGAACCCCGCGTCCGGTGGTCGGACGCGGGGCACGGTGGTCAGCAGGTCACGTGAAGATGCTGACGCCGCCGGGTCCGACAAGCAGGCCCAGCACGATTAACAGTGCGCCGTAGAGCATTTGTCCACGAATCAAAGTGATGATTCCACCGACGACAAGCACAACGGCGATGATCCACAACAGGGTTCCCATGACTGCCTCCTCACCAGAAGGATGCCCACCGCGGCGCGGGTCAAACCTCCAATGGGGACCCGGCGGCACGGCGGCGGCGGCGACCATAGATCATCACCGGCATGACACGGGTGTGGACCGGAACCGGCGGAGTGGTCCGCGCCTTACTGCTAAGTGGCGCACTGTTACTCAGCGTCGCCGCGTGCTCGATCCCATCGGCGACGGGGAAGACCCCGGTGTCCGTTGACGAGCGCGTGCCCGACGGCACCCTCGCCACGGCCGCGGCCCGCACTGCCCTGGAGGGGCTCACAATCGCTGTCCCAGGGCGAATGGGCGGCTATGAGCGCGACTGCGACCGCGAGGCGCGCTGCGTCTTCGGCCGCCCCTGGCAGGACACCGACGGCGACGGCTGCGACCAGCGCTCGCAGGTCCTCGCCCGCGACCTCGTCGACGTCGAGCGCAAGCCCGGCCGCTGCGCGGTGACCGGCGGGACACTGAACGATCCGTACACGGGCAAGACGATCGACCGCGACAAAGTCCAAATAGAACACGTCGTCCCGCTGGCCGAGATGTGGCGCAGCGGTGCGTCCAAATGGCCTATCGCGGAGCGGGTGACCGCCGCCAACGACCTCGGCAACCTGATCGCGGTGGAGGGCAAGGCGAACCAGTCGCGCGGCGACAAGATCCCCGGTGGGATCGGCGCCCAGCATTGGCTGCCGCCGAACGAGGGCTATCACTGTTCGTTCGCGCGGATCTACGCCACGGTCAAGGGCCGGTACCACTTGACGGTCACGGCCCCTGAACGCGCCGAACTGCTCAAGGCTTTGGACACCTGCCCGCGCTGAGGCTTACTCGCCGCGCATGGCCCGGCGGATCTCCTCGAGTTTGCTCTGCCCCGCCTTCTCGCGTTCGGCCAGCTGGTCCTCGACCGACTTGGCCTCCGGCAGCTCGCCTGCCAGTTCGGTGGCGCCGACGGACGTGGCGAACTTGCCCTCGATCCGGTCGCGGACATAGTCGAGTGTCGGGACGCCGCCGCTGGTGTAGTCGGTCTCGGCGGGATCCTCGGGGTGGCTCATCGTGTGCTCCGTTCAGTCGCTACCCGCCATTGTCCTGACGAACGCGTCCCGGCGCAGAAGGTCCTCGGCCCGCGGTCATAGCCAGCCGCGCCGCTGGGCCTGTAGTGCCATTTGGAACCGGGTGGTGGCGCCGAGTTGCGTCATCAGCAGCTCCACTCTGCGAAACAGTGTGCGCCTGCTGACGCCGATCTGGCGGGCGATGGCGTCGTCCGGCACCCCACCGGCCAGCAGGGACAACAGGCGCCGGTCGTCGGGGCGTAGTCTGCTGGGGCGTGGGTCGCCGCCGCAGAACGGCAGGGCGTTGTTCCACGACTCCTCGAACAGCGCGACCAGCGCGGAGAACAGCCCGCACGGCTGCACGATCAGCATCGTGTTGTGCGCGTCGGACTCCCTGATCGACAGCGACACCAGCGCGTACGCGTCGTCGATGATCACCAGTTTGACCGGGACCGACGGCAGCACCCTGGCCTGCTCGCCCGCCGCTACGAACGGCTCGATGCACCCGGCGAGATAGCCCGGATACTCCAGCGACTCCCGCGAATAGACGACGCGCTGGATGACGCCGCGCCTGAGGGTGTCCAGCGCGTCGGAGGTGGCCGTGGCGATGGGGAAGTACGGCGGCGAGTCGAACTGGCGGATCTGGTCGCGCGCGCTGGCCCAGGCCTGGCGCAGCCGCGGCCCGATCGCGGCCCCGGTGACCACCTCGACCAGGCTGTCCTGGTGCTCGGCCAGCCGCAGCCTGCGGAAGGACTCGAACGCCCCCGCGACGGCGATGCGTGACTCGTCGAGTTCGGCGGCCCGGTGCCTGCTCAGCACCTCCAGGCCCGCGGCGGGTGGCAGCGGCGCCACCGGGTCGGCGTCGTCGGCGACCGCGGCGGCCAGGCCGGCGTCGACCAGTTCGGCGTACGCCTCAATGGCCCTGTCGTGGTCCAGACCGACCGCGGCCCGCACCGCGGACAGCGGTGCGGGCGCGTGGTCGAGCAGGACCAGGTAGAGCTGGGTGGCCTCGACACCGATCCCGAGCCTGCGCAGAGCCGCGTCGATCCGCACTCTCACCATGGCGGGGAAAGGTAAAGCACGCCGAGGGGCATCCGCCAGGGGTCGGCGGGCGAACGCCCCTCGACGGCGCTAATAGTCGATCGTGTTGTGGTACAGGCAGGCGAGCTGCGTCGCGCCGACCGGGAAGCCGTCAGCGGTCCGGTGCTGCCAGTACTGCGAGAAGGTCGCCGACTTGTGGTCGAGGAACGTGTTCCACATCGGGCCCGCCGGGTCCTCCGAGCACGTGTCGCCCGACTCGTTGGCCGTGTCGTACAGGTCCGTCATCGACCCGACGATCCGGCCCTCGACGGTGTCGCCGTTCTGCCAGTCCGGGGTGCCCCAGGTCGGGCCCTCCAGGTCGCGGGTGCGGCCGTCCGGCCAGCGGAACGTCGGGTCGCCCAGGATGGCCACGCCGTACCAGGTGGCGAAGCCCTCGGTCCACGCGCAGCCCGCGGAGCTGGCCAGGTGGATGTAGTGCGGGCTGCAGTTGGGCGCCGTCGGGAAGGCGTCCTCGTAGACATCGTCCATCATGGCGTGGCCGAACTCGTGCAGGACCAGGATCGTCGAGTCCGGGTCGGCCGCGGCCAGGTGTACCGCGTTGTCCTGCAGCGAGTAGTAGGTGCCGTCGGTGGAGTCCGGCGCCCAGTTGACCAGGCCGCGCCTGCACGTGGTGTCCCGCGCGTCCCAGCACGTTCCCGGCGTCCAGTTCCACGCCGCGTTCACCGCGTCGAAGGCCTCGACGCCGCGCATGAGCTGGGTGTCGGCGGGCTGGACGCGGCCGAAGTCGACCGTGGCGCCTGCGGCGATGTTGCCCCGGACCGGGCTGTCGAACTTGTACGACTTGCGGCTGCGGCCGTTGCGGACGATCCAGCTCACGTTCTCGGTGGCGAACCGGACGTAGGCGTCGGCGCCGCTGCCGTCCTCGTCGGTGTTGTTGAAGCACAGCTGGTAGCGGCCGTTGCCGTCGGTCAGGCCGCTGACCAGCAGGTCGTCCTGGCCGGTTGTGTCGTCGTCCCACACCTGGACCTGGGCGTTCGGCGAGATCCGGGCGACGCCGGTATGGTCGACGTAGCCCCAGGTGCCGGTGGCGCAGGCGGTCCCGGCGGACGTGGTGGCCGGGCCCGCGGGCTTGTGCGGACGGCCCGAGAACGCGGCGGTGGCCGCGGGTGCGGACGCGGTGGCGCTGACGTCGGCGACCGGGATGCCCGAGGTCGAGCGCCGGGTGCCGACGGTGAGGAACGCGCTGCCGGTGGCGGCGTCGCCGGTCTCGGTGCTCGCGGTGGCGCTGATCGCCGCGGCGCCCTCGCCGACCGCGCGGACCGTGCCGCTCAGCCGCAGCGGGCCGCGCTTGGCCGCCCGGCCGTGGCCCTCGGCGCGGGTGACCTTGCCGCGGTCGGCGGGCACGAGCGAAGCCCCGGTCGCCACGTGCAGGTTCGCGGGCGTCTGGACCCATTCGAGCCCGGCGGGCAGCCGCACGTCGAGCCGGACGTCGGACCGCTCGGCCAGCGTGCGGACCTCGATGTCGACGGTGGCCTGTCCGCCCAGCAGCGGCGTGTCGGACAGCCACACCGACACGGTCAGGCAGCCGGGCCGCTCATCGATGTGGCCCGCGACGGTCAGCGGGGCGCAGGCCGCGGCTTGGTCGGCGGCCGAGGCCCCGGGCGCGGGTAACGCCAGCAGCAGGCCGCAGAGCGCGGCGGGCAGAGCGATTCTTCGTCGCTGCACGGGAGTTCCTTTCGGCGGGGACACCAGGAGATCCGGATGTCTACCAGCGCCGAGAGGCCGTGGTGGCCGTTCCGCGTCAGTGGCCGAAGTCGGCCATTCCCAGTCGTGCCGGGGAAATCGACAGCGGGCCGCGGGGTCACCGCGGCCCGCTGCCCTGCGGGATAGGTCAGTGGTGTGTCAGTGCCCGACCATCTCGTCGGCCCACTGGGTGACGACGTCATGGAAGGCCGCCGCGTCGGGGGCGAGGTTGAACGAGTGGCCGAAGCCGTGGTGGACGTACGCGCGCAGCTGTGCCGCGGGCGCGTAGAACAGCGATTCACTGCGGCGCAAGGTCTCCGCGGACCGGCAGTCGGTGCCGAGGAGCCCGCAGAACAGCGGGTCGTCACCGAGCGCCACCAGGACAGGGACGTCGACGAGGAGCGTGTACGGGGCCACGGCGCCGATCAGCGCGCCGTCGAGGACCTCGCCGGGGGCGACCACGTCCTTGGTCGACTCGTCGACGCCGGTCATGCCCGAGTCCTGCGGGCCGGGGCTGTGGAACGAGGTGTAGCGGGTGCCTGCGCGCGTGGTCAGGTAACCCAGGTCGAGGCCGAGGTCGGCGAACTTGGTGTCGAGGATGGCCGGGATCAGCGAGCTGAACAGCGGAAGTGTGCCCAGGGCGCTGAGCCGGTGGGCCATTCCGGTGATCAGCACGCCGTCGACGTCGTGGTAGGTGCCCGCCTCCATCATCACGATCGCCGAGCCGAGCGAGTGCCCGCCGAGGATGACCTTGTCGAACGCGACGCCGAACGCGCCTGCGCGCAGCTTCCCGATGACCTCGTGCACCGCGTGCGCCTGGCCGAGTACGGACACCGTGGCGCTCAGCGGCTTGGAGCTGCGGCCGCTGCCGAGCCGGTCGACGGTGAGCGTGGCGTAGCCCGCGTGGTTGGCCGCCAGTCGGAACGACCGGTGGGTCGCGTCGTACGGGGAATCCCAGTACGCGCTGTTGTAGGTCCCACCGGGAATGAGCACCTGCACGGTCCGCGCGCCGTCCGGCACGCACAGCCTGCCGAACATCGTCTGCGGGATCCCCACGAGCGTGACCGGAATGTTCAGGTCGGTGCACGTCACCTCGCTCGCCTGGGACTGGGCGGTGGGCAGCAGCAAGCTCAGGCCGAGCGCGGCGACGCCGATCGCGCAGGCGCGCCGAATCCGCTTGCGTCCACTGTGGAACACGGGGAGAACCTCCGTTGGCTACGGGTTTCGAGGGATGGCCGTCATGGGTAAGCGGCTCGGATACGCCGTTGACGTCACCTTCACCGCGACCGGCTTGCCGGGTACGGGAACCAGCCGCCAGCGCGCGGTGACGGTGGCCACGACGGCGATGATCTCGTTGAGGGCGAAGGAGTTCCCGATGCACTGGCGGGTTCCCGAGCCGAACGGGATGTATGCGCCTTTGGGGACCGACGCGGCCCGCTCCGGCGTCCAGCGGTCCGGGTCGAACCGGCGCGGATCGGCGTACGAGTGCGGATCGTGGTGCAGCGCGTGCGGGCTGATGATCACTTCATCGCCCGGGGCGAGTCGTAGGCCGCCGAGTTCGACCTCGGTGACGGCTCGGCGCATGAGTATCCACAGTGGATACATTCGCAGCGTCTCGTTGACCACCCGGCGGACGTACTCCAGTCTCGGGATGTTCTCGAAGGTGACCGGCTCGCCTGCGAGAACCGAGTCGACTTCGTCGTGCACCCGCCGTGCCACCTCTGGGTCGCGGGCGATCTCATGGAAGATCCAGGCGAGTGCCAGCGCACTGGTCTCGATTCCCGCGCTGAGCAAGGTGATAACTTCGTCGTGCACCTGCTCGTCGGTCATGCCCTCGCCCGTGTCCTCGTCCCGGGCGAGTAGCAGCCTGGATAAGAGGTCCCCGTGGTCCACTCCGGACGCACGGCGCTCAGCGATCAGCTCGAACACGATCGCCCGCATCCGCGCGGTGGCCTCGTCGAACCGGCGGTTCGCCGGAATCGGCAGCTTCTCCAGCAGGCCGGGGGAGAGCACCCGCAGCATCCCGTACTTGATGACGACCGGGATCGACTGCCTGGCCTCCTCGATCGCCGCGCGACCGAGCCCGGCGGAGAACAGGGTCTCGCCGACGATGGTGACGGCGACCGACTGCATGTCGTGATCGATCTCGCGGACCTCGCCGGGACGCCACGAACCGGTCAGGTCCGTCGCGGTCCGCACCATCGTCTCCAGATAGCGGGACAGCTCGTCACGGTGGAACGAGGGCTGCATGAGTCTGCGCTGCCTGCGGTGGAAGGTGCCGGAGGACAGCGCGAGTCCGTTTCCCACGTAGGCGCGGAACTTGTCGAACATCGCGCCCTTCTCGAACGCGGCGCCATCGGTCACCAGGACGCGGTGGACGAGCTCGGGAGTGGTCACGACATGGGCGGGCATCGTGCCGAGATCGATGCGCACGATATCGCCGTACTGCCGCAGTGACGCCGTGAAACCCAAGCGGTGTCGCAAAATCGCCGGAGTGTGACCGACGGCGGGCCATCGGCCGGGGGCGACCGGGACGGTCATCCGTGCTCCTGGGGCAGACTTGAGGGGAGGCCCACCGTAGAACCGTTCGGTAGCGTGACAAAGCCCCCGATCGGGTTAAAGGTGATCACTCAGAAGGGTGGACTTGCGTTGCGACCAGAGGCGGTACTCTGCTCACTTCGCGACGTTTCATCGAGTTCGTTCGCCGTCGCGTCCCGTCGAAACCGTTCCCGTAGAAGAAGGTGTCCGCCGTGAACCTGTCTGAGTGGCAGGGCTGGGTCCCGTCGAGCGTGGACGTGTCCGTGCCGAGCATGGCCCGCGCGTACGACTACCTGTTGGGTGGTGCGCACAACTTCGAGGTCGATCGCGAACTCAGCCGCAAGGCCGAGCAGATGATGGTCGGCCTGCGCCAGCTCATCCGGATGAACAGGGCCTTCCTCGGCCGCGCCGTCCGGTACATGATCAGCCAGGGCGTCACCCAGTTCCTCGACATCGGCGCGGGAATCCCGACCGTCGGCAGCGTGCACCAGGTCGCCCACGGTGTGGACCCGACGTGCCGCGTGGTCTACGTGGACCGCGACCCGGTCGCGGTCGCGCACAGCGAGCTGATGCTGGCAGGCGAGGAGCGAACCGCCATCGTCCGCGCCGACTTCCGTGACGTCGATGGCGTCTTCGGCAGCCCGGAGGCCCGGCGCCTGCTCGACCTCGACCAGCCGGTCGGGGTGCTGATGCTGTTCATGCTGCACTGGGTCCCCGACGAGTGGGACCCGGTCGCGCTGCTGGCCGAGTACCACAAGCGGGTCGCCCCGGGCAGCCTGCTGGCGATCACCCACGCCAGCCACGACCGCAAGGCCGAGGCGATCAACGAGGTCGCCGACCTGATCGTGCGGAGCAAGAGCCGCGACCTGGTCCAGTTGCGCTCGCAGGCCGAGATCGAGACCATGTTCGCCGGGTTCGATCTGGTCGAGCCCGGTCTGGTCGGGTGTGGCCTGTGGCGTCCCGAGGGCGCGGGCGACATCGCCGCCGAGGCCGACATGAACTCCCAGTTCTATGCGGGCATCGGCCGCAAACCCTGATCACCGCTGACTTTTCGGGCTAGGACGCCATGAACCTGCGCCGGGAGCAGGACGACACCGCACCGTCGCCGGACGACGGTGCCCGGGAGCTGCTCATCCTGACCCGCAAGTGGGCCTACCTGCTCAGCGATGTCGGATTCATCCCCATTGCCCGAGACGTTCTCGAACAGGAGTTGGCCGCGCTGGTCGACGAGGTGTGCGCGGACGTCCTCGGTCAGCCGTTCGACACCGGCCGCGCCCGGGCGGCGGGCGTCCGGCTGGTCGAGTTGGATGCCGTCGGTGAAGGCACCCTCGAGCGCACCGTCGACGTGCTCGGCAAGGGGCTACCCGCACTGTCCGCGCTGGCGGGCGCGGGGGAGCGGATCACCTTGTGTGTAGGGGCATTGGCCTGCGGTTACGCCGCGGCGAACCGGGACCGCTCGCTGCGGCAGCAGGAGAACATCAAGCTGTCGCTGCTCAAGGCCGTGCGGGACGCCAGGTGGAGTCTGCACGAGAGCGAGGCGCGGTTCGACGGCGTGGCGACCGCGTCGGCCAACGGCATCGTGATCACCGACCTCGACGGCGTCGTCATCCGGGTCAACGGCGCGATCGGGGAGATCCTCGGGTGCGCCGCGGACGAGCTGACCGGCCGAGACCTGTTCGACATCGTCCACCCCGACTTCTCGCGGATCCTGCGTGAGGACTACGCCGCCCTGCTCACGGGCAGGCGTACCCGGATCAAGCAATCCCAGCAGCTGGTGCGTGATGACGGCGACGTCGCCCGCGTCACCTTGACCGCGTCACTGCTGCGCGACGGTGATCACGCACCTCGCCAGTTCGTGACCGTGGTCGAGGACGGCACGGAACTCGTGCTGCTGCAAAGCGAACTGAGCCGCCAGGCGCTGCACGACGTGCTCACCGGCCTGCCGAACCGGCAGTTCTTCGGCTCCCGCCTCGAAGGCGCGCTGCAGCGCGCCGACCAGCGGCACGGGATCACCTTGTTCCACCTCGGACTCGTCGCGTTCGCCGAGGTGGGCAACGGTCTGGGCAGACGCGCGGCGGAACGGCTGCTGACCGCCATCGCCCAGCGCCTCGGCGGCGTCGTGCGGATGGAACGGTCGATGGTAGCCAAGTTCGATGGCGACGAGTTCGGCGTCCTGCTGGAGAACACCGCGACCACGCCGGACGTCGCCACCACGGTCGCGGCCTTCTCCGACGCGCTCGCCGAAGTGACCTATGTGGACGGACAGGGGGTCGCGGTGACCGGCTGTGTAGGGGTGGTGCATCGCCCCGCCCTGGACAGCGACCCCGCCGAACTCCTGCGTGCCGCCGACGTCGCGCTCCGTCGGGCCCAGCGCGACGGGCCAGGCCAGTGGGTCCTCTACGACGTCGACGAGGACGGCGAGGACCGACGCGCCCACGCGCTGGCCGCCGCCATGCCCGGCGCCTGGGAGACCGGCGAGTTGACCGTCCGCTACCGAAGACTCGCCCGCCTCGCCGACGGCGGGCTCGCGGGTGTCGAGGCGAGGCTGCACTGGGAGCACCCGAAGCTCGGCCCGCTGCCCCATGACCGCTGCGTCGATCTCGCCGAACGCACCGGCCTGATCCTCACCCTGGGCGCGTGGGCGCTGAGCACGGCGGGCGTGCGGGTGCGCTGGTGGCCGGGCCGCCGCGCCGAGCGGCTGCCCCTGCTGTTCGGCCTGTCGCCCAACCAGGCCGCCGACGCCGACCTGATCGCCAGAGTGCGCGCCGCCCTCGGTCACAGCGGACTGCGTCCCGACGAACTCGTACTCGGCGTCCCCGCCGCCACCGTGGCCGCGGGTCGCGGCGACACGGTCGCCAATCTGGCCGCCCTTGCCGACATCGGCGTCCCCACCTACCTCGACAACCTCGGCGCCGACCCGAGCGACATCGCGCTGGTCGAGGACCACCCGGTGCACGCGGTCCGGGTCGGCCGCGGCCTGGTCACCCGGCAGACCCGCGCACCCAAGTCACCGTTCACCACGGCCCTGGCCACCCTGCCCGGCCTGGTCAGGGAGGCGGGCGCGAAGGTCATCGTCGACGGTGTCCGCACCCCGGCCCAAGCCCGGTGGTGGCGGGCCGCGGGGGCGGACCTGGGACTGGGCCACCACTTTGGCCGCACCACCGCTGAACTGCCCACGGTCAGCCCGTGATGGTCAGGTCTTTGATGGAGCCGAGGAAGTCCCGGGCCTCGAACACGGCGCCCGGGGCCAGCACGCCGGTGAGTTCCGAGGTGATGAGGAGTTCGGTGGCCTCCACCACCAGCGGGGCGCTGATCGCGTAGATGTCGCGGCCCGATGCGGTGATCCGGCGTTCCTTGCCTGCCCGGTGGACGACGATCTCGACCAGGAACGTCTGGTCCGAGCGGCCCCGCTCGTCGGTGGCCGCGGGCGGCGTCGTGCCCGCCAGGTCGGCGATCGCCTTGGCCGCCATATAAGTAGAGATCACGGGCACGTCCCGGTGTCGGGACACGACGACCGAGTCGGCCATGGTGAACTCGGAGTGCACCTCGACCCGCCCGATCGGCGCCGGGAACGTCCACTCGGTCCGGGGCGCGACATCGTCGACCAGCGTCAGCTTTCCGTCGGCCAGCACCGGCCGCTGCCCGGCGCGCCGCCCCCGGGACACCTCGCCCGCGGCGCGGGTGCCCGCGGTCGGATGCCAGCTGCTGAGCCAGTAGGCCACGTCGATCCGGTCGGCCGTCGCCCAGTCGCCGAGGGCGGCGGTGCTGAGCAGGTCACCGAGCCCGCCGTAGAACGCCACCGCAGGCATGACCGGGACGCCCGCCGCCACCGCGGCGTCGTGGTAGCCGTAGGTGTCGACCACGGCCTCCAACTCGGCCGCGACGTCGAGGTACGGGATCCCCGCCCGCAGCGCGGCCTCGACCACCGGCCCGGCGGTCCCGGCGAACGGCCCGGCCGCGTTGATCACCGCGGCCGACCCGGTCAGCGCCCGGTCCAACGCGGCGGCGTCGTCCACCGCGGCGACCCGGATGTCGCCGCCGAGTGCGGCGAGCTTGCCAGGATCACGGCCGGACAGGACCGGGGTCAGGCCGCGTTCCCGCAGCTCGGAGACGATAAAGCGCCCGGTGTGGCCGGACGCGCCGTAGACGGTCACCTGTGTCATGCCGACAATGATCGACCGTCGACCGGCGTCGCACGAGTGGCGGGAACGCCACATGGCGTACGCTTCCGGCCATGCCCTCGGTCGCACTGGCAGTCGTCCGCGGCGTGCCGCTCTTCGAGCTGGCCGCCCCCAGCGACGTCTTCGGCGTCGACCGGAACCATCTGGCCGACCCTTGGTACGACTTCACCGTCTGCACCCCCGACGCGGACCGCCTCTCGGCGTGGTTCCCGCCCGACCGCCTCCGCGACCTCGACGCCCTGGCCACCGCCGACACCGTCATCGTCCCCGCGGTCCCCGATGTCGACACACCCCCGCCGCCCGACCTGGTCGACGCCGAAGACGTCGCTGGGGGCGGCCAGCTCGAAGAGCGGCACGCCGCGGACGACTGCCAGTGCGACCGAGGGCATGGCCGGA
>DATLIA010000093.1:0-14671 GCA_035540215.1 Actinokineospora sp.
GGTGGATGCAGCGCCGGCTGCTCGCTGCCGGGATGCGTCCGATCTCGCTGGTCGTCGACGTCACCAACTACGTCATGCTCGAGCTGGGTCAGCCCTTGCACGCCTTCGACGCCGGGAAGCTGGCCGGTGGCATCGTCGTGCGGCGGGCTCGGACGGGGGAGACGCTGACCACGCTGGACGACGTCACCCGCCCCCTGGACCCGGACGACCTGCTCGTCACCGACGACTCGGGGCCCATCGCGCTCGCCGGGATCATGGGCGGGGCGTCGACGGAGATCGGTGACACGGGCCGCATCGACGTGCTGCTCGAGGCCGCGCACTGGGACCCGGCCACCATCGCCCGTGGTGCCCGCCGGCACAAGCTGCCCAGCGAGGCGTCGCGCCGCTTCGAGCGGGTCGTCGATCCGCAGCTCCCGCCCGTGGCCGCCGAGCGGGCCGCGCGGCTGCTCGTCGAGCACGGCGGCGGCACCATCGCCCCGGGCCGCACGGACGAGGGCGCCGCCCCGGCACCGGTGCCGGTGCGCATGCCGCTCGAGCTGCCCGACCGCGTCGCCGGCGTCTCCTACGCGCGCGGCGCGACCGTCCGGCGGCTGCAGCAGGTGGGCTGCCGGGTCGAGTTCGACACCGGTACCGACGGGCACGGCGTCGTCGTCGCCACGCCGCCCTCGTGGCGTCCGGACCTCGCGCAGGCCGCGGACCTGGTGGAGGAGGTGCTGCGCCTGGAGAGCTACGACACGATCCCGTCGGTGCTGCCGCCCGCACCGCCCGGGCGCGGGCTCACCGCCGCCCAGCTGCGCCGCCGGGCGGTGTCGCGGGCGCTAGCCGAGGCCGGAAGCATCGAGGTGCTGCCGTTCCCGTTCGTCGGTGCCGCGGTGTGGGACGCGTTCGGCCTGCCCGCCGACGACGTCCGGCGCCGGACCGTGCCGGTGGCGAACCCCCTGGACGCCGAGCGCCCTGCACTGGCGACGACCCTGCTGCCGGGCCTGCTCGACGCTCTCGTGCGCAACCGGGCCCGCGGCTTCACCGACCTGGTGCTGCACGCCGTCGAGCAGGTGGTGCTGCCGCACAAGAACCCGGTCACGATGCCGGACCCGGACGTCGCGGACCGGCCGACGGACGCCGAGTACGCCCAGATCAAGGCTGCGCTGCCGGCCCAGCCGGTACACGTGGGCGTCGTCCTCGCCGGCGACCGCGAGCGTCGCGGCTGGTGGGGCCCGGGCCGGCCGGCCCGATGGGCGGACGCGATCGAGATCGGCCGGCTCGTGGGGGCCGCCGCCGGTGTCGAGCTGCGGGTGACGTCGGCGTCGCTGCCGCCGTGGCACCCCGGCCGGTGCGCCGCGCTGCGCGTCGGTGACTGGATCGCCGGTCACGCCGGCGAGCTGCACCCCAAGGTCGTCGAGGCGCTCGACCTCCCCCTGCGCACCTGCGCCGTCGAGATCGACCTCGACGCGCTGCCGCTGCGCGACCACCGGCCGGCCCCGCAGGTGTCGCCGTACCCGCCGGTCTCGGTGGACGTCGCGCTGGTGGCCGACGCCGACGTCCCGGCCGCCGACCTGGCCGAGGCCCTGGAGGACGGCGGTGGCGATCTCCTCGAGGAGGTGCGGCTGTTCGACCTCTACACGGGTGAGCAGGTGGCGCAGGGGCGCCGGTCACTTGCGTTCCGCCTGCGGTTCCGCGCGCCGGACCGCACCCTCACCAGCGAGGAGGCCAACGAGGCCCGCGACGCGGCCGTGTCGGTGGCCGCCGACCGGCACGGAGCCACGCTGCGCTGAGCGGGCCGCCGTCATGACGGCAGCCGGGCCAGGGCGGCTCGCGCCGCGGCGCGCCAGGCCGCGTCCGGCGGGGAGCGCCCCTGCACCACCAGCGTGACGAGGAACGACCTGCCGGCCACCTGCATCGTCGGGCCTCCGGCGGTCTCGAGCAGGGTCGCGGCCTCGCCCGCACCCTGCAGCGCGCGACCGCCCCCGGCCCGCACGAACTCCGCCGGCGTGCCCGACCGCACCCGGTAGACGTTGAGGGCCGCCAGCGGAGTCGGTGGACCGTCGAGCGCACCGGGTGCGCCGCGAGGCGCTCTGTTGTATCCCCGGTTCAGCCGGGAGGGACTTGGAGGGAGGTTCCTGGGTCGAATGGCTTACCTGAGGCCGAAAGGCTGAGGGGACAAGAGCATGCCAGCCAATCCGGTGGTCGGGTCCAGTGGTCAGGGACGGCGCGCCGGGGGGACCCGCGTGATATGGCGAAAGCTGGATTGCCTGAAGCCCAATCTCCAGTCGATGCAAGTTCCCATCCACCGGAAAGACCTCTGAAACCGGTGCCGTGCTCTGCGTCGGATTCGATGGTTGTCCGATGCAACCTCCGGAGCGCGGGGCGACGCCCAGCGAGGGTGTTGAAGGAGATGAGTGGGCCGCCTAAGTCACGCTGCCACGTACGACAGGGACGAACGCGGGATCGCCTGTGGGACGCGAGTCCTATGGCGACGGAGGCCTCGTAGTAGTCGCCGGAGTCACGCCCGGCCGGGGAGGGCGGGAAAGCCGCCTGCAGGGCGAAGGAGGCCAGGTGATCGGACACCACAGATCGGGAGGTATGCGTAATGCAGAGCGCCGCAGCGGTGCTGGGTGTCCTGCGTGAGCGCGGCAGGCGCGGTCTGCCGCTGGAAGAGTTGTATCGACAGATGTTCAACCCGCAGTTGTATCTGTTGGCCTACGGGCGCATCTACGCCAACCACGGCGCGATGACACCCGGGGTCACGCGGGAGACCGTGGACGGCATGTCCCAGGCGAAGATCGGCCGCATCATCGATTCGATGCGCCACGAGCGCTACCGGTTCGATCCCGTCCGGCGGGTGCACATCCCGAAGAAGAACGGGAAGACCCGCCCGCTGGGGCTGCCGACCTGGTCGGACAAACTCGTCGGTGAGGTGGTCCGCTTGTTGTTGGAGGCGTACTACGAGCCGACGTTCTCCGAGCGGTCACACGGGTTCCGGCCACGTCGAGGCTGTCATACCGCGTTGCGGGAGATCGCCAACACCTGGACCGGAACAGCCTGGTTCATCGAGGGAGACATCGCCGACTGTTTCGGGTCTCTCGATCACGACCTGATGATCGGGGTCCTGTCGGAGAAGATCCATGACAACCGGTTCCTGCGGCTGGTGCGCAACATGTTCACGGCCGGATACGTGGAGGACTGGAAATGGGGTGCCACTTTGTCCGGGGCTCCCCAGGGCGGAGTGGCGTCCCCGATCCTGTCCTCGATCTACCTGCACAAGCTGGACGAGTTCGTCGAGACGGTTCTGATCCCGGAGTACACCCGAGGGGACCGCAGGGCACGCAACCCTGCCTACCTGAAACTGCAGACACAGTTGGCAACGGCTCGTCGCCGTGGTGACCGGGCCTCGGCCCGGGTGCTGCGGCGACGGATGGTCAGCCTGCCCAGCGCCGACCCGGACGACCCGGATTATCGGCGGCTGCGCTACTGCAGATACGCAGATGACCATCTGCTCGGGTTCGCCGGACCGAAGGCCGAAGCCGAGGAGATCAAGCAGCGGCTGGCAGTGTTCCTGCGTGAGGAACTCAAGCTGGAACTCTCCCACGACAAGACGCTGATCACCCACGCCCGCACAGGTGCGGCCCGATTCCTCGGCTACGAGATCACCGTTCAACACAACAGCAGCAAGACCACCGGGCGCCGCAGGACGGTGAACGGGCAGGTCGCGCTGCGGGTGCCACGGGAGGTGATCAAGGCCAAATCCATGCCCTACATGCGCCGCGGTCAACCCGCCAAGCAGGCGGCCCTGACCAACGGTGACGACTACACCATCGTCGCCACCTACGGGGCCATCTATCGGGGCATCGTCCAGTACTACCTGCTCGCCGGAGACGTCTATCGACTTCACCGGCTGCGCTGGGTCATGGAGACCTCCATGCTCAAGACCCTGGCAGGCAAGCACCGCTCGTCGGTGTCGAAGATGGCGGCCAAGCACAAAGCCAAGATCCAGACACCGCACGGGCTACGCACCTGCTTCGAGGCACGCATCGAACGCGACGGCAGGCAACCACTGGTCGCACGGTTCGGTGAGACACCACTCCACCGGCAGAAAACGGCGACGGTCACCGACCGCCAACCAGTCCGGGTCGACTATCCGCAGAGGGAGCTCGTCTCACGGCTCCTCGCGGACACCTGTGAGATCTGCCGGCAAGCGGGCGACGTTCAGGTCCACCACGTCCGCAAACTCGCCGATCTCGGCAAACCCGGACCACTGCAGCCCTTGTGGGCCAAGGCCATGGCGAACAGGCGACGCAAGACCCTCGTGGTCTGCGCCTCCTGCCACGACCAAACCCACACCGGGCAGCCAGCCACATCGCTCACGCAGTAGTCACTGGAGAGCCGGATGATCGGGAAACCATCATGTCCGGTTCGGCGGGAGGCCGCGCGGAAAAGGACCAGCCCAACGCTGGCACCTCGCTGCGCGGCCGACCCATCCGCCTGGGTCTTCGGCTACCGACGACTCGCCATCCGCTACGAACGCCACGGCGACCTCTTCTGCGGGTTCCTCACCCTCGCCGCCGCGCTCACCTGCTACAAGAAACTCGCCAAATGAGACACGCTCTAAGTGTGGGGAATTCAGCCGGAATTGCACGAACACGGTCACGGTGTGGGGTGGTGCCAGTCGAGGGTCGGTCAGGCCACGATCGCCAAGGTCAACGCGACCGCGGGCGGGACGAACTGCCCGGCGGCGCCGCCCAGCCCGGTGCCCTTGGTCCGGCCGAGGTCCAGCCGGTCGGAGATCAGCAGCACGATGCCCGCCAGCGCCATGAAGCCGCACGTGTAGATGACCAGTGCCCGGCCGACAGCTTCGTCGCCCGTGTTCAGCATGACCAGGCCGATGATGGTGCCCGAACCCAGGAACAAGTTGTAGAAGCCCACGTTGAACGACCACAGCAGGACCGCGGGCACGTCCTCCGACGGCACGCTGAAGATCCCCTTGTGGATGCCCGGGCGGCGGAACAGGAAGGACTCCCACACCCACACGACGACATGGATAAGCCCGGCGATGCCCGCGAAGATCTGGGCGACGATGTTCATGACCACTCCTTCAGGGTGATCCCGTGCCGTGCGACGACGCCTTGGAGCAGCGGTGCGGCCTGCTCCAGCGGCGTACCGGATGGCACGGCCTGGTCGACGTCGCGGAAGAAGCGGCCCATGGCGTCGGTCATGCTGACCGCGAGGAACTTCACCGAAGGGGTGTGCACGGTGAACGTGTGCATCGACTCCGCTGGGATCGTGATCGATGCGCCCGGCGCGACGTCGTAGATCTCGCCGTCGACGTAGACCGCCATGCGGCCGTGCAACACGTAGAACGACACGCTCCACGGTGTCGCGTGCGGCGGCACGGTCGGCCCGCGCGGGGCGTCGACCTCGAACACCTCGTAGGCGCCGTCGGTGTGCTCGGCGTCCACCTTGACGATGACCTTCGCGTCGGTCGAGTCCAGTTCCAGGCCCTCGCCCGAGCTGCTCATGTGTGTCTTCATGGCTCGAACGCTAAGAAGCCCTGACCTGCCGTTCCATCCCGGAAATGTGGGATGCCGCCCCGTCGCGGCTGGGCGCATACTCGGTCCATGTGGGAGGGAATGGCGCTCAGCGCCCGGCGGGAGATCGCCGCGCTGGCCACGGCGGGCCTCGGGGTCGCCGACCTGCACACGGCCGCGATCGAGCTGGTCGACCGGGTCGTGCCGACCGAACTGACCTGCTGGGCGTCGATGGATCCGGACACCGCCACGATCAGCTCGATGACCAGCGGGGCGGCGCGCATCCCGCAACAGTATGAGCCGCTGTTGGCCACCTATGAGTACGACGGAACCGAGCCGCACACCTTCGCCGAGCTGGCTCAGCGGCCGGTCCCGGTGGCCCGACTGTCGGACCTGGAGCGGCGCGACATCGAGCGCAGCGGCAGGCTCAACGAGGTTTGGCGGCCACTTGGTCTGAGCTTCGAGCTGCGCGCGGTCTTCCGCGTCGACGGCGCCTCCTGGGGCGCGGCGGGCATGGTTCGTCGGGGCGAGTTCAGCGACCGCGAGGTCGAGTTCGTCGCCTCCGTGGCGCCTGCCATCGCCACCGCGACGCGGCTGGCGTCCCGGGTGGGCGTCGCGCGGCCGAGGAGCGCTCCAGCGATCGTCGTCGTCAGCCTGTCCGGGCAGCCGAGGGCGGCCACTGCGGCGGCGGAGGCGTGGCGGGCCGAGCTGGACGAGGTCGCCCCCGGCCGCTTCGGCGTGATGCTGCGCGCGGTCGTGGTCGGCGCGCGGTCGTCGTCGACCGGCACGTTCCGCGCGCGGGTCCGCGACGCCCACGGCGGCTGGATCCTGTTCCAGGCCGACCGCCTGATCGACGGCTCGGACGCCGACGAGACCGTGGTGACCATCGAGCGCGCGACCGGCGTCGAACTGCTTGGCCTGCTGTTCGCCGCGCACGGGCTGACCGCGCGCGAACGCGACGTGTGCCACGAGGTGATCGCCGGTCGGTCCACTTCGGACATCGCGAACCGGCTGGCGATCTCGGCGCACACTGTCCAGGACCACCTCAAGTCCGTGTTCGGCAAGGTCGACGTGCGCAGCCGGGGCGAACTCGTCGCCCGGCTGTGCCCTGAGGACTATGACGCCCGCGTGTAGCGGTGTTTGACGCCGACCGGGAAGTGGTCGGGGTCGCCCGCGGGGCGAAGGATCACCTGGGGAAGTTGGCGTTCGGCGGGCACGTAGTGGGCGAACTCGCTGTTGAGTCGCAGCAGTTGGTCGCGGATGGCCGCGGCGAGCGTGTCGGGGTTACCGGTCTTGCCTGGCGCCAGCTCGACCGTCACCTGGAGCTGAGTGTTCTCGTCGGCGTCGGAGACGGTCTCGAGGACGAACTTGCCGGTCACCCAGTCGCTGATCCCGGACTGCTCCAGGCCGACGGTGACGTTCTCGGGGTAGATGTTGGCGCCGAAGAACGACACCGTGAACAGGGATCGGCCGAAGACGAAGACGAACGGGAGGTCGTTGTCGAAGTCTGGCGTGAACCCGTTGCGGACGAGGAAGTCCCTCATGTCCATTGAGGACACTACGCCGCCGGTGTCGGCGATGTGGTAGCGGATCAGCGGGGCGCCGTTGTCGCCGGAGAACAGCAGGGTTCCGTTGTCGACCTCGAAATAGCGGCTCGACGGGTCGTACTGGACGAGCGTCGGGAGGCGTGAGTCGCCGAAGAGTTCCTTGGCCAGGTCCGGTCTTCCGGCGAGAAAGCGGCGTGTCGTGACCGACAGCGGGGTCTCGTTGCCGAGAACCCCAGCGTCCGCCGTCCCGTACAGCGAGGCCGACGCGGTGACTGGGTCCGCCATGCCGAGCCGCTGCCCGACGAGGTCGCGCCATTCCTCGCTGAACACCTCACCCGCCAGCACCAGCTTGACGTCGTGGCGGCTCCAGTCGAACCCGGCGGCGAGGCCGGTGTCGACGACGTCCTTCACGAACGGGGGATAGCCGAGCAGCACGACCTGGTCGAAGTGGCAGGCGAGTTCGGGGAGCACCCGCAGGATCTCGGCCTTGTTGTTGCCCGGCGCGACAACGGTGATGGGGAATCCCTTGGCGGCCAGATGGCGGACGCACGCGGTGGTGAAGAGCCCGCCGACCCAGGTGCCCAGCGGGAAGCAGACGACGGCCAGTGTGCTGCGCTCATGTGCTTGGAACGTCCGAAAGACCTGCTCGAAGCGGCGGGCGATGTGCAGCTCGTCGGTGAGCGATCGGGGCCACACCGTGGGTTGGCCGCTCGACCCGGAGGAGACAGCAACCATGTCGCACCCGTCGAGTCGGCCGTCGCGGCAGAGCTCGGGGAGGGGATAGCTGCGGTGGTAGTTGTCCTTGTCGATCAGGGGAAGGGCGTGGAAGTCGGCCATGGTGGTGACGGCGGCGGGGTTGATGCCGCGTTCGGCGAGGAACTTCCGGTAGGCGGGGACTGTCGCGGCGACCTGCTGGAACAGGTCGAGAACGGACGTGTCGACGCCCGTACCTGCGAAGAACGCCTGGAATCCCTCGATCACCTGCGCGGCGCGGTTGTTGTCCACGTGACCAGCCTAGGGAAACATCGGGTTCCGTGAACGATCACGACAGCGTGGCCCCGATCCGAAGCATGACCGGATTGGCCACGCCCATGGCCTACGGGTGGCGGTGACGCTCGGCCACGCACACCAGATCCTGGCGCGCTGTGTCGAGGCAGTCGATCCGGCGGGCCGAATCCTGGTCGTCGAACCGGTCGGCGGACGCCGGGCGGGCACCGAGTCCGACCTCGCCATGGTCGTGATCTTCGGCGGCCGCGAACGCCGGGTAGACGAGTTCCGCACCCTTGCCTCGGCTCACGGACTTGTCCTCGACACCGTCACCGACTTGACGGACCAGCGTTGCCTTCCAGAGTTCGGCGCCGCTAGCCCAGCACCAGCAGGCTAGACCCCGATCTTGTGCCACGGTCCCCAGATCGCGAACGTCAACCCCCTGCTCGCCTGGATGTTGACGAACAGCGTGTGGCCGTCCGGGCTGAACGTCGACCCGGCGAACTCGTCATTGAACCGTGGCAGCCCGTTCGCGCCCACCAGCCGGTTCAGGGCGATGTCGAACAGCTGCCCGCCCGGGGTCAGGCCACGGATGTAGTTGTCGTTGACGTTGTCCTCGCACACCACCAACGTGCCCCGCTTGCTCGTCGTCACGTTGTCCGGGAAGTCCAGCACGTCCGGCCCCGGCGACTCGAACAGCAGCCGCAGCTTCTCCGCCCGCGTGTGGTACGCCCAGATCTGGCCCGACCCGTTCCCGTATCCGTCCGCGATCGGCCCGATCGACGTCTCCGCGGGGCCACCGCCCTGGGTCGAGGTGAAGTACACGATCTCGTTGTCGTACGCCGAGCCTTCTAGCCGCGAGAAGTACGCGGCTCCCTGGGCCCACCCCTGACGCGCGACGTGGGTCAGCGCCATGTCGTTCGCGGTCGGTGCCGGAACGCCTGGTGTGTAAGGGAAGCTGGGCGCTGGGTCCTCGATGTCCACCCAGTCCACTTTGTACGAGGTGCCCGGGGCCTGTGCCGCGGCGAGGTTGGCGTTGGCGACTCCCTTGACCCGGAGCATCTGCAGGCGTCCGTCATTGTCGAGACGGCCGGTCCGGATCGGGTCGCGGCGGGGCTTGTAGCGGTAGAAGCCTGACGGGAAGCCGAAATCGTCCTCCGTCAGGTACAGATACCCGCCCTTGGGGTCATACGCGACCGACTCATGGGCGAAGCGGCCCGCCGCGGTGATCGGCTGCCGGTCCGACTCGCCGTCGGCGGGGACGTCGAAGACGAAGCCGTGCCGCTGGGTCAGGGCGATGTTCGGGGCGCCGGTGAAGTCGGGGCCGATGTCGGGACCGTTGACCGTCTCCTCGCAGCTCACCCAGGAGTTCCACGGCATCCGGCCGCCCGAGCAGTTCATCTGGGTCCCGTTGAGGCTCGTGTACGACCGCACGACCTCGCCGAACGGGGTCACCTCGACGGTCGTCGTGCCGCCCTGCGCCATCGGGTCGTAGGCCTTGGTGGCGTCGCCGAACGCGGGGCCGGCGTTGTTGATCTCGTGGTTGCGGACCAGCAGGTAGTTGCCGCCCGCGGCGTGGAAGGCGCCCATGCCGTCGTGGCGGCCCGGCAGCCGGGTGCCGTCGGTGAGGGTCACCGCGGACTCGGTGTCGTGGAACGAGCGGTACTGGAAGTCGCGCGGCAGCCAGAGCCGCACCTTGCCGTCCCGGAGGTCCTCGATGGGCCCGAGTTCATGGGCGGGCGCCGGGTCGGCCGCCGCGCGGGTCACGAAGCCCGCGAACGGTCCGCCGAGCAGCGCGCCCGCGACGGCGCCACGCAGGACTGAGCGTCGATCCATCTCAACCATCAAGCGATGGTGCGCCTCACGTCGGCGCTCGGCAACCCGTCCTTAGCCCCTATTCGCGTACATGAGGAATCTTCAGATAAGAGTCGGGGGCCTTGTCCTTCAGCGGGCGCGGCCAGCGCGGGAACCACCGCAGCCGCCAATCCCGCGGTGGCGAGGACGCCCACCACCGCACCCATCCGTAATGGATGTTTGAAACGCATGGATTCTCCATTCACCACACCGGCGAACCGGCGCGGCGGCCGTGAGCAGGGATGGAACAGAACGGCCGCCTGACGGCCACCATTCCCCACCGAGAGGCTCATTCGGCCGGTCCACGAATTAAGTGGATATACCCAAAATTTGAGATGACAGGACCCTGTGGTCGTCGTCGACGCGTCCGGATCGGACCGGCTGACGCGGCGTTGGCGCTCGACTGGGCAAGGCCGGGCCCCGCGCGCCGCACGGCGGCCGGCATCTGGCAACGAGGTCCCCCGTTCGCCTGTTGACTCCCCACCGGCTCGTGGACTTGGTTGGTGAGCACAGTTCAGACGGGGAGGCCGCGATGCCGCTGCACACCAAGGCGACGCCCACCAAGCTCGCCGCGGCGACCGCGGTGTTGACCGTCGCCCTCGGATTCGCGGTGCCCGCACACGCCGAGCCCGACTTGGCGGACGCGGCTGGATCCTCGCCGTCCGGGCCGTCTTCCTCGTCCGGGGCATCCGAGTACGTCGGCGACGTCACCCTCATCACCGGAGACCGAGTCACCGTGCGCCGAGTCGGTACCCGGTTGGTGCCCGCCATCGACCCCGCACCTGGCCGCGACCACATCCACTTCGCCGTCACCGGCAACACCGTCACCGGCAACACCGTCACCGCCGACCGCGCCGCCACCACGGTCTCCGACCCCGCGACCGCCGTCGGGTTTGGTTCGCGCCTTCAGGTCGTGCCCGATGATGCGTGGCGCGACCTCAACTCGGGTCGCCTCGACCTCCGGCTGTTCGACGTCGCAGGCCTCTTGCGTGCGGGCTACGGCGACGACCGCACACCCGACCTGCCCCTGATCACCGAAGACCTCCAGCCCACCAGGCAGCCCAAAGACACCGCCGCCGAAGCGTGGGTGGCCCGACGCGGCACCGGGCGGGTCTGGCTCGATGGCATGCGTCAGCCCAGCCTGGACGTGAGCGTCCCGCAGATCGGCGCGCCGGTCGCGTGGGAAGCCGGGTTCACCGGGCAGGGCGTCAAAGTCGCCGTGCTCGACACCGGGATCGACTCGACGCACGCCGACCTGCGCGGTCGGGTCGCCGCCGAGAAGAACTTCACCAGTGACCGTTCGGTGCGCGACGAAGACGGGCACGGCACGCACGTGGCCGCCACCATCGCCAGCCGCGGCACCTACCGTGGCGTCGCGCCTGACGCGCGGCTGCTCGTCGGCAAGGTGTGTGGGGGCTACGGGTGCCCTGAGTCGGCGATCCTCGCGGGGATGCGGTGGGCCGTCGAGTCCGGCGCCAAGGTGGTCAACCTGAGCCTCGGCGGACCGGACGCCGCGGGGGAGGACCCCCTCGAAGCCGCGGTCAACCAGCTCAGCGACCGTGCCCTGTTCGTCGTCGCCGCGGGCAATGACGGCAGCTCAGGTGCCGAGACCGTCGCCTCACCCGCGTCGGCTGACGCCGCCCTCGCCGTCGGTGCCGTCGACAAGGACGACGCGCTGGCCGGCTTCTCCTCGCGCGGGCCCCGTATCCACGACGCCGCGCTCAAGCCGGACATCGTCGCGCCCGGTGTCGACATCACCGCCGCCCGCTCGCGCTACTCGTTCGGCAAGGCGCGGGAGAAGCACCGCGACCTCAGCGGCACGTCGATGGCCACCCCGCATGTCGCGGGTGCCGCCGCCGTCCTCGCCCAACAGCATCCCGAGTGGACCGGACGCCAACTCAAAGCCGCCCTGATGGCCTCCGCCAAGCCCATCGACGCGAGCAGCTATGACCAAGGTGCGGGCCGCGTCGACCTCGCCCGCGGTGTCACCCAGTCCGTCTACGCCTCACCTCCCAGTGTCTCCATGGGGCGCCAGTCGTGGCCACACGACGACGATCCCCTCGTCACGAAGTCGTTCTCGTACAACAACACCAGCGCCCAGCCCGTCACGCTGAGCCTGTCGCTGACCACCGACGCGCCCGCGGGCACCTTCCGTCTCTCGGTAGATCACGTCACCGTGCCGGCACACGGCTCCGCCTCGGTCGAGCTGACGGCCGACACCACGGTCGACGCGCCGGAGGGGCCCCTCAGCGCCCGCGTCGACGCCGTGACGGGCACCCACCGTGTGACCGTCCCGGTCGCCATCGACCGCGAACCCGAGAGCTACGACCTCACCCTGCGCACCGTCGACCGCGACGGTGACCTGTCCGACTACAACTACTCCTTCCTCCTCGGTATAGATCCGTCCCGCTACCGACCTGTCCCGACCATCGGTGGTGTCGGCGTCGTACGCGTCCGCAAAGGCCGCTACCACCTGGACTCGGTGATCAACACCCGCCGCGCCGATGGCGTGACCGCCGATTCCCACAAGGTCGTGATCCCGACTGTAGATGTCACCACCGACAAAACCGTGACGCTCGATGCCCTTGCCGCCCAACCGATCTCGGTGACCTTCGAGCGCGAAGGCGTGCGGCCCAAGGCGGTCGGCGCGGGCTACAGCCGGATCGGTGCGGATCGAGCGGTGTTCACCGGCGTCCTGGGTGACACGTTCGAGCGAATCTTCATCGGCCAGGTGGGGGATCCCTTGCCGGACACCCACTTCGTCGCAGACATCGGTGGCGCGTGGGCGATCCCGGACCGCGACGGCGACATCACCGCCAGCCCGGTGGCCTATCACCTGCAGTGGTTCGACTACGGCCACCTGCCCAACGGCTTCGCCAGGCATGTCGTCGACCGTGACCTCGCTCAGGTCCACACCACCTACCGTGATCAAGCCGACCGACGTGGTGCCACGAAGGTGTGGGTCGCGCAGGAATCCCACTACCTGTCGTCGGTCGGCTATGGACTCCCGCTGTCGCTTCCCCAGACGCGCACCGAGTTCCACAACGTCGAGGACCTGACCTGGTACGCCGAGTTGCAGCAGTGGCGCAAGGTCAAGAGTTCCCTGCGCACGGAGAGCACTGTGACCAGTGGTCAGCTCACTCACCCGCCGGGAGTCACCACCGAGGACGACTGGAACACCGCCGTGTTCGGTCCTGGTTTCCGGCCCGGCGACTGGGCGTTCCGCTCCCGCGACTTCCTCACCCTCGCCCTGCCCCTCTACGCCGACGCGGGCGCCGACCGAACCGGAACGTCCATAGTGGATGGCGGGTCGACGGTCCTCTATCGCGAAGGTGTCGAGGTCGGGCGGTCGGATGTCCCCGGTCCAGGCTCGTTCGAGGTTCCCGCCGAGGCCGCCGCCTACCGGCTGGAGACGACGTCGACGCGCAGCGTGGTCTCGGCCTACTCCACCTCCATCACCTGTGTCTGGACCTTCACCTCCGTCCGTCCGCCGGAGGAACTGAAGGGCAAGGGTGGTGTGCCCCTGCCGCTGATGGTTGTGCGCTACGCCCCCGAAGGCCTTGACCTGCACAATCGGGTCTCGGCCGACCGCGGTCGGGTACCGGTCACCGTCCAGTGGAATCCGGGCACCGAGCAGCGTCTCGCCGCCTTGGCCGTCGAGGCGTCGTTCGACGATGGCCGGACCTGGCGCCTTGTGACCGTCGCGGATGGGGTCGCCACGATCGACTATCCGCGGTCGGCCCGCTTCGTCTCGTTGCGCGCCCGCGCCACCGACACCGCGGGCAATACCGTCGAGCAGACGACTATCCGCGCCTACGGCGTCTGACGAACGGGGACTTCTCAGGATCGCCTGCGCATCGCCACAGGAAACCCTCAGGGAACGGGCGCACGCTGGACTCACCGGCGGCGCCAGGAGGTCCCGATGCGTGACTCGATGTGGCACACGAGCAGTGATCGCGGGCCGCGCCGCACGAACGCCGACGCGGTCGCCTCCTTCGCCGATCCGCGAACCGGGCTCGTCGCCTTCGCCCTCGCGGACGGCATCGGTGACGACGGCACCGCCGCCCGGCTCGCCGCGTCCGCCGCGGTGCGGGCCGCGGGTGACGGCGCCGAGGCCGCGATGGCCGCGGCAAGGCGCGCGGTCGAGACAACCGACTCCGGTGACTGTGTCCTCGTGCTGGCCGTCCCGCATTCAGAGGGCTACGAGATTGCCTGGGTGGGTGACGCGCGCGCCTACGCGGTTGTCGGCGACACCGTCAGGCAGTTGACCACCGACCACACCCTCGCGCAGTACTTCCGCGATCGCGGAACCCCCGCCACGCCTCGCATGGAACACCTGGTCACCGCGTCGGTCCGGACCGCCAAACCCGGCCAGATCGGCTACGCGTCCGTCCGCACGCCCTCCTACCTGGTCCTCACCAGCGACGGCGTCCATCGGCACATCGACCCGCCGACCCTGGCAGGCGTGCTGAGCCACGCGCCCGACCCGGCGACCGAACTGGTCCGGCTGGCAGGCGCGAGTGGCAGCGGCGACAACGCGACCGCGCTCGTCGTCCATTGCGCACCGGTGTTTCTCGCGACAGTCGCGATACCGGTGGCCGCCTGATGATCTCCCCACACCACTAGTAGCGTGTCGCCGCCAATAGTTGATCATTGTGTGGTTGGGTTGGTACTGGCCTTTTCCTTCCCAGTCATGAGGTGTCGTGTACAGGTCGGGTGTGCCGTCGGTGGCGCTGGGTGCTGACGAGCGTGAGTGGTTGA
>DATLIA010000094.1:0-26292 GCA_035540215.1 Actinokineospora sp.
TGGTCGCGGTGGACGCCGTCGCGTGGGGTGGCGCGGACCCCGGCCTGTTCAAGCGCTGGAGCCATCTGCCGGAGTGGACGCAGGTGCTGGTGCGCGCGACCCTGTTCCGGCTGGCTGTGCACGCGCTGCACCCGTTGTCAACCTCACAGTCGTTTGCGGGCTTGGAAAGAGCTGCTCACCAGGTGACCGCACTGCTCTGAGCTGACAACTTTCCACGTATGAAACATTGCGGAGCATCGCGTTAACGCGCGCTTCTTAGCGTCAGCGGCGTGACCCATTGCCCCTACTGCGCGCTGCAGTGCTCCATGAGCGTCATCGACGGCCAGGTGGCCCCTGGTCCCGGTGGGCTGTGCCAGAAGGGCTGGACGGCGGGGGAACTGCTGCGCCATCCCGGCCGGCTCACCACACCTCTTCTGCACGGTCAGCCGGTGTCCTGGGACGAGGCGCTGGACTTCGTCGCGGCACGGATCACCTCCTACGAGCCCGACGAGGTCGCGGTCTTCGGCGGCGGCGGGCTGACGAACGAGAAGGCGTACGCGCTCGGCAAGTTCGCGCGCGTCGCGTTGAAGACCTCGCAGATCGACTACAACGGCCGGTTCTGCATGTCCTCGGCCGCCGCCGCGGGGATTCGGGCGTTCGGGTTGGACCGGGGGATGCCGTTCCCGGTCAGCGACCTGACCGACGCCGACGCGGTGCTGCTGATCGGCGCCAACCCGGCTGAGACGATGCCGCCGTTCATGCAGCACCTGACCAACTCGGGCCGCTCCGGCGGGCTGATCGTGGTCGACCCGCGCCGGACGCCGACCGCTGAGCAGGCCACGTTGCACCTGCAGCCGCGTCCCGGCACCGACTTGGCGCTGGCGCTGGGGATTCTGCACGCCGTCGTCGCCGATGGGCACGCGCGCAACGACTACATCAACGCGCGCACCAACGGGTTCGACGCGGCTTGGCGGATCGCGGCGGCGTGGTGGCCGGAGCGGGTCGAGCGGGTCACCGGGGTCTCGGCGGCCGACCAGCGCAAAGCGGCGGCCGTGCTCGCCTCAGCCGACAAGGCCTACATCCTCACCGCGCGCGGCACCGAGCAGCATGCGCGGGGCACGGACATGGTCGGGGCGTGGATCAACCTGGCGCTCGCGCTTGGACTGCCGGGCAAGGTCGGCTCCGGTTACGGCTGTCTGACCGGCCAGGGCAACGGCCAAGGCGGTCGGGAACACGGGCAGAAGGCCGACCAGCTTCCCGGATACCGCAAGATCGACGACCCGGCCGCGCGCGAGTACGTCGCCGGGGTTTGGGGTGTGGACCCGGACTCGCTGCCCGGGCCGGGCCGCTCCGCCTACGAACTGCTCGACGCGCTCGGCACCGAGGACGGTCCGCGCGCGCTGATGGTGTTCGGCAGCAACGTGATCGTGTCCGCGCCGCGCTCGGGCCGGGTGGCCGAACGACTGTCTGCTTTGGACTTTCTGGTGGTCGCCGACTTCGTCCTCTCCGAGACCGCCGCGCAGGCCGACGTCGTGCTGCCGGTCACGCAGTGGGCCGAGGAAGATGGCACGATGACCAACCTTGAGGGCCGCGTCCTGTTGCGCACCAAGGCACTCGACGCGCCGGCGGGTGTGCGCAGCGACCTGGAGGTCCTGCACGGGCTGGCCGTCCGGCTGGGGCAGCCGGACGGCCGCTTCCCGATCGACCCGGAGACGGTGTTCACCGAGCTGCGGCTGGCGTCCAAGGGTGGCGTCGCCGACTACGCGGGTGTGACCTACGACCGGCTGCGCGCGGGGGAGGCCCTGCACTGGCCGGTGCCCGCCGACGACCACCCCGGCACCCCCCGCGTCTTCCTCGACGGTTTCGCACACCTGGACGGCCGGGCCCGTTTCGTCGCGGTCGACCACACCGGGCCCGCGGAGCCCGCCGACGACGAGTATCCGCTGCTGGCGACCACCGGCCGGGTCCTGCAGCACTACCAGTCCGGCGCGCAGACGCGGCTGGTCGACGAGCTTCTCAGCGCCGTGCCCGAGGTGTTCCTGGAGGTCCACCCCGACACCGCCGACCGGGCCGGGCTCACCGACGGCGGGATGGTCCGCGTGGTGTCGCGGCGCGGCGAGATGTCCGCGCGCGTGCGGCATGTGGCGTCCATCCGCCCGGACACGGTGTTCCTGCCGTTCCACTTCGCCGGTGACCAGCGGGCGAACCTGCTCACCAACCCCGCACTCGATCCCACTAGCCGAATGCCTGAGTTCAAGGTGTGCGCCGTTCGACTGGAGGCCTCATGACCGCGCTCGCGATCGAACCGTTGGCACCGTCCGCGCGACGGATCGTCATTGTCGGATATGGGATGGCGGGCTCACGGCTGGCCGAGGAGATCCGCCGCCGCGACCGCTCCGGCGAGCGGGCGTCGGTCACCGTCATCGGTGCCGAGCCGCACCCCGCGTACAACCGTGTCCTGCTCTCGGCCGTCGTCGCCGGGACCATGACGCCGGAGTCCGTGCGGCTGCACGACGTGGACTGGGCCGGTCAGAACGGCGTCGACCTCCGACTCGGCGTCACCGTGACCTCGATCGACCGGGTCGCGCGCCGGGTCGGCCTCAGCGACGGGTCCACAGTGGACTACGACGCGCTGGTGCTGGCGACCGGCAGCAAGGCGTGGGTCCCGCCGACCGAGGGTCTGCAGCTGGAGGATGGCTCGCTCGCGCCCGGTGTGGCGACCTTCCGCGACTTGGACGACTGCGCGGCGATCCTCGAACACGCGCGCCCGGGTGCGCCGGTGGCCGTGCTCGGCGGCGGACTGCTCGGCTTGGAGGCCGCGCGGGGCCTGGCCGGGCGCGGCAGCCTGGTCACCGTCGTGCACCCCGTCGGGCACCTGATGGAACGCCAGCTCGACCCGGCGGGCGGCGGCGTGCTCGCCAAAACCCTTGGCGCGCTGGGCATCGAGTTCCGGCTCGGCCGGTTCGCGGCAAGGTATGTGCCTGGCGACGGGCTCAAGCTCGATGACGGCAGCCATGTGCCAGCTGATCTCGTGGTCGTCTCCGCGGGTGTGCGCGCCGACACCGCGTTGGCCGAGTCGATCGGGCTGACCCTTGATCGCGGGATCGTGGTCGACGACTCGCTGCGGACGAGTGATCACCGGATCCACGCTATCGGCGATGTCGCGGTGCATCCAGGAACCGTGTCGGGTCTGGTCCAGCCCGCGTGGGAGCAGGCGGAGATCTTGGCCGATCTGCTGACCGGAGTCGATCCGGCCGCCCGGTACAAGGGAACGCCCGTGGTGACCAGGCTCAAGGCCAAGGGTGTCGACCTGGCCGCGCTGGGCGACGTGCACGCCGACATCGACGGTGACGCGGAAGTGCTGTGCCTGCAGGATCCCGTGCGCGGCCGGTACGCAAAGCTCGTCATTCGCGACGACCGCGTCACCGGCGCCATCGTGCTCGGCGCTCCGGACGCCGCCGCCACCATCACCCAGCTCTACGACGCCAAGACCCCCGCGCCGACCGATCGACTCGGTCTCCTGCTGGGGCGAGCGTTGTCGTCGGCGGGTGCTGTGGCGCACTCGCCTGCTGATCTTCCGGCAGCCTCAGTGGTTTGTCGGTGTAACACAGTCACAAAGGGACAGTTGGTCAAGGCTTGGCGGGCAGGCGCGGCGACCGTGCCGGAGCTGGCCACCGTGACCAGGGCCACCACCGGATGCGGCGGCTGCGCCGACGCGGTCTGCGGCATCGTCGACTGGCTGTCCCGCGCCTGAACCTCACAACCCGCTCCGCCGCTTCGTGCGGACAAAGTGCCGTCCGTGTCACCGCGGGGCACGCGCCCGAAATCCCCGATTCGTAGCGTCTGCGCAACAGCAGTACGAGGAGGACACCCATGACGTTGGCAGCCGAGTCCCCGCCCATCACCGAGCCGAAGTCCGCGCCGCGCAAGGGTCGCTGGATCGACGACTGGGAGCCCGAGAACGAGGAGTTCTGGGAGAAGACGGGCAAGCCGGTCGCCCGGCGCAACCTGATCTTCTCGATCTTCGCCGAGCACCTCGGGTTCTCCATCTGGGTGCTGTGGTCCGTGGTGGTGCTGAACCTGTCGAACGCCGGTTTCGGCGGCGGCACGCCGTTCGCGCCCAGCGAGCTGTTCTGGCTGACCGCGCTCCCCAACCTCGTCGGCTCCGCGCTGCGCATCCCGTACACCTTCGCCGTCCCGAAGTTCGGCGGTCGCGTGTGGACGGCCATCAGCGCCGCACTCCTGCTGATCCCGACCACCGCGCTGGCCGCGATGGTCCACTTCGACTTCGTGCGTGGCCTGTCACATGACTCGCAGTTCACGGTCATGCTGATCGTCGCCGCACTCGCGGGCGTCGGCGGTGGCAACTTCTCGTCGTCGATGGCCAACATCTCGTTCTTCTACCCGGAGAAGCGCAAGGGCCTCGCACTCGGCTTGAACGCCGCGGGCGGCAACCTCGGTGTCGCGGTCGTGCAGCTGCTCACCCCGCTGGTCGTCATCGTCGGTGTCCCGTTCGCCATCGCCAAGAACCCGGTCCACCCGGTTCACCTGGCCTACGCGGGTGTGATGTGGATGCCGTTTATCATCGCAGCGGTTGTGTGTGCCTGGTTCCTCATGGACAGCCTCACCATGGCCAAGGCGGACACCAAGTCGTACGCGACCTGCCTCAAGCAGTCACAGACCTGGGTCATGTCGATCCTGTACATCGGCACGTTCGGCTCGTTCATCGGCTTCTCGTTCGCCCTGCCACTGGTCATCAAGCTCACGTTCCCCGAGTTCCTCGCCCAGAACCCGTTCATCGGGACGTACCTCGCGGGTCTCGGCTTCCTCGGCGCTCTGATCGGCTCTTTCACTCGCCCCTTCGGTGGCTGGCTGTCGGACCGGATCGGCGGTGCGAAGGTCACGCTGTGGGTGTTCATCGCCATGGCGGGCTTCACAATGCTGGCGATGTACGGCGTCAACCAGCGCAGCTTCCCGATCTTCTTCAGCTCGTACATGGTGATCTTCGCCCTGTCCGGAGCGGGCAACGGCTCCACGTACCGGATGATCCCGGTCATCTTCGGTGCTTTGGGCCGCAAGGAAGCCGCGGAGAAGGGCGGCGACACTGAGGCGACCCTGCTCAGCTTCAAGCGGCAGGCGGCGGCTGTCATCGGGATCGCCGGTGCGATCGGCGCGTTCGGCGGATTCCTTATCCAGCAGATCTTCCGGCTGGCCAGCGTTCCGGTCAGCGCGGCCGTGACCAGCGCGAAGACTGTTGACGCGAAGGCGGCTGCCGCCGCGGCGAACGCGGATTGGTCGACCTCGGCACTGGGCATCTTCATTGGTGCGTACGTGGTGTTCGCGGTGATGACCTGGTTCTTCTACCTCCGCAAGACCACCGAATCGGCCCGCGTTCCCAGCTTGGCCTACGCAGGCGTCTGACCCGGCAGGTACAAGGGGGCGGCCCTTCCCACTGTGGTGGGGCCGCCCCGTTCTCACGCGTCCGGGAGCTTGTCGAATACCGCTTCGGCGATCTTGCGTGCGATCTCGCACGCGCCGCCGTCCTGGGCGACCACTCGCACCTCGAAGAACCGCTCGAAGTCGTACCTGGCTGGATCGTCGATCACGGCGATCGCGTGTACGCAGGTGTTCAGGGTCCCGCTGACCTTGAACGCGGTGTTGCCACGGTAGTCCGAACGCTTTGCTCCAGGTTCGTCCCAGTCGGTGAAGCTGACCTGCATGCTGACGGTGCCGACGTGCCTGCCGTTCTTTCGAACTCTGGCACCGCAGTCCGGCAGGATGTCACGCTCGCCTGCCTCCATCCCCGTCGCCGTGCTGACCAGGTCCAGCGGCATGTCATTGGCGCAGTCGAAGTGCTTGCCCACCGTCTTCGGGTTCGCGACCGTGATCTGGACCGGGGGCTTGGCGGAGGAGACGGTCGCGCGGGTCGCCGAAGTCTTGGGTTTCGCGGGCGGCCGCGACGACGCGGTACTCGGTCTCGGGGCGGCGTTGCCTGCCTCTTCGGTGGTGCAAGCGGTCAACGTCAGTGGCAGCAGGAGCGCCGCGACCCATCCCCGGTTCATGCGGTGGAACCTATCGAACCCTGGGGGCGCGCCGTGGCTGTTTCGCCACCCTGCCGCCGGTTCATCCCCAATCGTGTCGTCGGTCACCCGCACCTTGCTCTGACCTGCGGGGGGAGTAATCCGTAACAGGGGCGCAACAGGGGAGAAGTCGGGTCGACACGGTGGGAACGCACGCTTACCTGAGCACAAATCCTCGGGAGGCACCGGTATGACGCGGACACTCGTCGTCGTCGGCAACGGCATGGTGGGGCATCGTCTGGTTCAGGCGTTGCGTGACCGTGACGTCGAGAGCGGCTGGCGGGTCGTCGTTCTGGCCGAGGAGGCCCGTCCGGCTTACGACCGGGTCGCGCTCACTTCCTATGTGGACAGTTGGGATCCGGCGACTCTGCAACTGGACGGCGCGGAGTTCGCTGACGACGACCACGTCGAGCTCGTACTGGGTGACGCTGTCGTGTCCATCGACCGGGCGGCCCGCAAGGTGACGACCGCCTCTGGCCGGGTCCAGGGGTATGACGCGCTGGCGTTGGCGACTGGCTCGGTTCCGTTCGTCCCGCCCGTCCCCGGTCGAGACCTGCCCGGCTGCCATGTCTACCGGACCATTGACGACCTCGACGCCATCAAAGCCTCCGCCGAGCGGGCGGGGGAGGGGATCGGGCGTGGGGCCGCGATGGTCGTCGGCGGTGGCCTGCTCGGGCTCGAGGCCGCGAAAGCATTGCGGGACATGGGATTGTCGCCGCACGTTGTTGAACTCGGGCCTCGATTGATGCCGTTGCAGGTCGACGAAGGTGGTGGGGCGCTGCTCAAGCGGCTCATCGAGGACCTTGACGTGACCGTGCACGCGGGGGCGTCGACATCCTCGATCGAGGAGGACCGAGGCAGGCTGCTCGCCAAGCTGTCCAACGGGGTCGAGCTGGACCTCGACCTCGTCGTGTTCTCCGCCGGTATCCGGCCGCGTGACCAGCTGGCCCGCGAGTCGGGACTGGAAGTCGGCGCGCGGGGCGGCATCGTGGTCGATGAAGGCTGCCGGACCAGCGATCCCGACATCTACGCGATCGGTGAGTGTGCGAACCTCGACGGCATGGTCTACGGCCTGGTCGCGCCCGGCTACTCGATGGCCGAGATCGTCGCCGACCGGATTCTTGGTGGTACGGCCAGTTTCCCGGGCGCGGATATGTCGACCAAGCTCAAGCTCATGGGTGTCGACGTCGCCAGCTTCGGTGACGCGCACGCGGCCACCGAGGGTGCCCTGGAAGTCGTGTTCAACGACGCCGTCAAGGGTTCCTACAAGAAGCTCGTCATCTCCGACGACGCCAAGACGCTGCTCGGCGGTGTCCTGGTCGGCGACGCGAGTGACTACGCCATGCTGCGTCCGATGGTCGGTCGCGCGTTGCCTGGTGACCCCGGCGCGATCCTTGCGCCCAACGGTGGTGGGGGCGTCGGGGTCGACGCGCTGCCCGATGAGGCGCAGGTGTGTTCCTGCAACGCGGTCAGCAAGGGTGACATCAAGCACGCGATCCTCGGCTCAGGCTGCCAGGACGTGCCCGCGCTCAAGGCGTGCACCAAGGCGGGAACCTCCTGCGGATCCTGCGTGCCGATGCTCAAGCAACTCCTTGGCGCATGCGGTGTCGAGCAGTCCAAGGCGCTCTGCGAGCACTTCGCCCAGTCGCGGGCCGAGCTGTTCGAGATCGTCCGGGTGACCGGGATCGCGACCTTCAGCGAACTTGTCGCCAAGCACGGGTCCGGGCGTGGCTGCGACATCTGCAAGCCCGCTGTGGCCTCGATTCTCGCCTCCCTCGGCGGCGGGCACATCCTCGCGGGCGAGCAGGTCGCCCTGCAGGACACCAACGACAAGTACCTGGCCAACATGCAGCGCAACGGCACCTACTCGGTCGTGCCGCGCATCCCCGGTGGCGAGATCACCCCGGAGAAGCTGATGGTGATCGCGCAGGTCGCCCAGGATTACGGGCTCTACACCAAGATCACCGGCGGGCAGCGCATCGACCTGTTCGGCGCCACCGTCGACCAGCTCCCGGCGATCTGGTCGCGCCTGGTCGACGCGGGCTTCGAGTCCGGCCACGCCTACGGCAAGGCGCTGCGGACGGTCAAGTCGTGCGTGGGCTCCACCTGGTGCCGCTACGGCGTGCAGGACTCCGTTGGCATGGCCATCGAACTGGAACTGCGCTACCGGGGCCTGCGCGCGCCGCACAAGCTCAAGTCCGCGGTGTCCGGCTGCGCCCGCGAGTGCGCCGAGGCGCGGAGCAAGGACTTCGGGATCATCGCGACCGAGAACGGCTGGAACCTTTACGTAGGCGGCAATGGCGGCATGATGCCCCGGCACGCAGACCTGCTCGTGTCCGAAGTGGACAAGGAAACCCTGCTCAAGGTCATCGACCGGTTCCTCATGTTCTACATCCGCACCGCCGACCGCCTGCAGCGCACGTCGACCTGGCTCGACGGCCTCGAAGGCGGACTTGACCACCTGCGTGACGTCGTCGTCAACGACAGCCTGGGGCTCTGCGCCGAGTTGGAGGCGCAGATGGCCGAACACGTCAAGGGCTACGCCGACGAGTGGGCGGGTGTGCTCGCCGATCCGGAGAAGCTGGCCAGGTTCAGCTCGTTCGTCAACGCGCCCGGCACGCCGGACCCGACCATCACCTTCCGCGAGGAACGTGGTCAAAAGGTCCCCGGCGACAAGGTCCCCGTCCTGCTCGGCATCCCGGAGGTGAGTGCCCGATGACCGCGGAAGCTGTTCTGGCCCACGACACGTGGGTGGAGGTCTGCCCAGTCGACCGGCTCGGTCGGGAACAGGGCGTGGCCGTCCTGCTCCCCGACGGCACCCAGGTCGCGGTGTTCCGCACCCACGACGACGCGCTGTACGCGGTCTCCAATGTGGACCCCTTCAGCGGCGCGGCGGTGCTCTCGCGCGGTATCGTGGGTGATCTCGGCGGGGTGCCCGTCGTGGCGTCGCCGATGCACAAACAGCATTTCGACCTGCGCACCGGGGCGTGTCTGGAAGACGCCGACGTGTCTGTCCCCACATACCCGGTGTGCGTTCTGGATGCCACCATCCTGTTGGGGCGGCTATGACCATGCTCCTGGAGGTGCCCGAGGTGATCGACACACCGATAGCCCCGCTCGCGGGCTACACGATCGGTGTCACCGCCGCGCGCCGCGCGGAAGAGTTGGGCGCCCTGATGGAGCGACGCGGCGCCACCGTGCTGCACGGGGCCGCCATCCGCATCATCCCGCTGGCCGACGACAGTGACCTGCTCGCCGCCACCACCAGCCTGCTCGACGGCCCGGTCGACGTGGCCGTCGCGACCACCGGCATCGGCTTCCGCGGCTGGATCGAGGCCGCCGACGGCTGGGGCCTCGGCCCGCAGCTGCTCGCGGTGCTCAAGACGTCCGCCGTGCTCGCCCGCGGCCCCAAGGCCAAGGGCGCCGTCCGGGCCGCCGGCCTGGTCGAGACCTGGTCACCGGAGTCCGAGGCCAGCGCCGAACTCCTCGACTACCTGCTGGCCGAGGGCGTCGAGGGCAAGCGCATCGCCGTCCAACTGCACGGCGAACCCCTCCGCGAGTTCGTCGAAGCCCTGCGTTCGGCCGGTGCCGACGTCGTCGAGATCCCGGTCTACCGCTGGACCGGCCCCGCCGACCCGGCGCCGCTCGAGCGCCTGATCGACGCCGTTCTCGCAGGTCAGGTCGACGCGCTCACCTTCACCAGCGCCCCCGCCGCGGCCAGTGTCCTGGAGACCGCCGACCGCCAGGGCCGCCTCGAACCACTGCTCGACATGCTGCGCACCCGCGTGCTCGTGGTCGGCGTCGGCACGATCACCGCGGGCCCACTCGTCCAGGCCGGGATCCCCGTGGTCTGCCCGGACCGCGCCCGCATCGGCGCCCTCGTCCGCGAACTGGCCGTCGCGCTCCCCGAACGCGCCGTCCGGCTCCCCTTCGAGGGCCGTGAACTGGAACTGCGCGGCCAGGCCGTCGTGTTCGACGGTGAACTGCGTCCCATCCCGCCCGCCCCCATGGCCCTCCTGCGCGCGCTCGCCGCGACCCCGGGCCGGGTCCTGTCCCGCCCGGCGCTGGCAGGCGTGCTGCGCAAGCACTCCGGCCGCGAGACCGGCGTCGACGAGCACGCGGTGGAGACGGCGGTCGGCAGGCTGCGGGCCGCGCTGGGTGTTCCATCGCTGGTCCAGACCGTGGTCAAGCGCGGCTACCGGCTGGCGGTACCGCTCACGTGACCCTCATCCTCGTAGCGCACGGGACCCGAGCGGCCTCCGGTGCGCGGACCACCCACGCCCTCGCCGACGAGATCCGGCACCTGCTCCCCGAGACCCCGGTCAAGGTCGCCTTCGCCGACGTGCGCGCGCCCGATGTGACCACGGTCCTTCGCTCGGTGCGCGGCCCGGCTGTCGTCGTGCCGGCTTTCCTGGCGTCGGGCTATCACGTGCGGGTCGACGTGCCCGCCCAGGTCGAGGCGGCCGGGCCCCGCGACGTCGTGGTCACCCAGGCCCTCGGCCCGGCGCCGAGCCTGGTCGCGGCCATGCACGAGCGGCTGTCCGAGGCGGGCTGGCGCCCCGGCGACGCCGTCGTCATGGCGGCGGCGGGCTCCTCCGACCCCCGTGCCTTGGCCGACGTCCGCCGCGCCGCGATGCTGCTCGGCGCGCGCACGGGCAGCGTGGTCCGCATCGGCTACGCCGCCACGGCCGCGCCGGGGATCGCCGAGGTTGTCGAAGAGGTCCGCCAGCGGGCCGACCGGGTCGCGGTGGCGTCGTGGCTGCTGGCCCCCGGCCTGTTCCAGCGGGCGGTCGCGGGTTGCCCGGCCGACGTCGTCGCCGAGCCGCTCGGCGACCACCCGAAGGTCGCTGACCTGGTGGTCCGCCGCTATGCCGAAGGCCTCTTCTACCGCGCGGCGGCGTAACGCGGGTGGGGTGTTCACCGAGACGGTGAGCATGAAACTCGTCGCGGCCGGTCTGCTGTTCCTGCTCACCGCGGGCTGCGCCACCCCGGTCACCGGCACCGCGTCTGGCACGGACCAGACCACGGCGTCCGCCGAGCCGACCACCAAGCCCAAACCGCCGCCCGCCAAGACGGTCACGCCCAAGACCACGACCAAGACGACCACGAAGACGACCGCTGGGAAGCCCGCGATCCCGGTCATCGACGAGAGCGCCCCGGCCCAGTACTGCGACCAGCTCTTCAAGGGCGCGCTCGGCAAGGACATGCACGCCGTCGTCGTGGAGACGCCGTCCGGCCGGGTCAACTGCGACCAGGCGGGCGCGATCCTGTTCGACTACTACGCCGAGCGGTCCACCCCTGACCCCGCGCTGCCGCCGCTTGAGGTCGCGGGGTTCACCTGCGGCCAGGTCGCCGAACCGGCGTTGCCGCAGGTCGTGTGCACGGACGGGGACTCGCTGATCTACTCGATGTGGCCCCAGGGCGGCTGACGTTCAGCTGGGCGGGGAGACGGTCACCCGCATCTCGAATTCGGTGGTGCCCACGATGATCTGGATGAGGTCGGCCGCCATCATCCGCACGTCCCGATAGCGGACCGCCTCAGTCGACCTGTCGATCTCGGGAATGTGGATGAGCCAGAACTTGCCGTCGCGGGACACGTCGACCTGATACGACTTCATCCACAACCCGCCTCTCCATAGATGTGGCCCAAGGCCCGCCGCCCTGGGATCGCGTCAGCTCAGGGCCAGCGCGATTACCTGCGTGACTTCCAGCGGGTGGAAGTTGTCGTCGCTGACCAGGACCACCGTGCGTTCGCCGGTGGGCAGACGCGGCCCCCAGGTCATGCCCTCCACGTTGTCCACAGTCGACAGTGCCAGGTCGTCGAAGTCCGCCACGAGTCGCTTGCGCATCGGCTGGACCTGGGTGGTCGACAGCGAGTCGACCCCGTGCACGTCGGACGCCCCCCGCGTGGTCGCCTCGAACAGGCGGACCTTGAAACCGGACCCGTCGACGTACGTGCGCTCAAGGACCAGGTACCGCGACGGGTCCTCTGGGTACGCCAGGATCGCGGGCACCCCGGTGTCGGGCTCCGGGCCGCCCGGCGTCGGCTCGGCGAAGATCGGTTCCAGCGGGTACGCGTACTGGCCGAGCACGGCTCCCCACCGGGTCTGCTGGGTGACGCGGATGAGCGCACCATGCGAGGTCGTCGGGACCGGCCCGTCCTGGATCAGCGGGCCCTCGACCGCGCTGGTGATCATGCTGCCGAAGGCGCCGAAGGTGATGGCCTCGACGACCGTGTTCCGGCGCGGGCCCTGCTCGGCCATGGTGATCGCGTAGTTGGCGGGCAGGGGCAGCTGTCCCCGGTAGGCGCCGGTGCGGGACGCGGTCTGGATCGACGGCTGGATCACCGGGTCCGGCGCGGTCGCGCTCTTGGGCCGGTTGCCCTCCTGTGCCCACCGGTATTCGCAGGTCCACGGGTCGACGCGGATCTCCTCCGGGTCGACCGCCTTGCCGTCGTTGATCGTCGGGATGGGGTAGGTGGCGCCGTCGGGCTGCTGGAAGGCGTGCGTTCCGGTGAAGTCGACACCGTGCACGCCAGCGCCGTCGACGCGGATCTTGGCGGTGTAGAAGCGGGCGGGCTGCAGGTAGGAGCGGTCGTCGCTGATCAGCACGTACTCGCCGGAACACGGGTCGCGATCGATGCCGGACAGGCCGCCGACAGTGGTCCCCGCGTAGGCCAATTGGTGGGGGACGATGGTTTCACCGAGCAGCCGCACCCCGATGTCTGACGTATCGGCGGTGGCGGGCGAGGCAAGAACCGCAGCAAGGACGACGGCGGAAGTCGCACAGCACAGGAAAGATCGCATGTCTCCACCCTGTCCGGCAAACGGATCAAGCGCAGTAGGCCGTCAGCGTCGAATCGCCTACCCATCCGAGTGATCGTCTTCCGGGCCTGCCAACTGTGTGTGTCCTCGGCTATCCTGTAGCCCGGCGAGTTCCGCGCCGAACCTCCTGACCCGGCTCCCACGCCGTCGGGCACTCGCGGAGGCAAAGGGGACGTAGGCGCCTCGGGACACACACCGTGACCGCCTGTAACCAAGGCCGCGGGGCGAGACGAAAGCGTGGGCAGGTCGTCGCGCCCGGAATGCGGTCTGGAGTGGTTCGGCGATGACAGACAAGAAGCAGCTCAAGGCTCGGGTCCGGGCACGCATGGCCAAGACGGGGGAGCGGTACGCCACCGCTCGCGCCCAGATCATCGGCCAAGACGCCCCCAAGACCGACCACGGCTGGACCCTGCGTGGTGGCGCCAACCCCGAGTCGGCCGCGCTCGCGGGCCTGCTCGGGCTCGACGAAGCCCTCGTGTTCGGCATCGGCGGCGGCATCGGCGCGGGTTACATCCTCTGGGAGTTCAGTCGCCGCCCGGTGCTCACGATCGGGTTCACGAATCACTCGCACCCCATCGGCAGTCCGACCCGGACGGTCGCGGACCGGCTCGGTCTGGACCTGGTCGAGCACAAGAGCGGCGCCAAGACCGCCACCCGGCTGCTCCGCGAGAACCTCGACGCGGGCAGGCCGATGCTGATCTGGCCGGACTGGTTCCACATCGGCTACTGGCACGCGCCCCCGCTGCTCGAAGGCCACGGCGGACACCCGGTGCTCGCCTACGCCGTGACCGACGAGCGGGTCCATCTCGACGACCGCACGCTGGCCCCGCTGACCGTCCCGGTCGGGGACGTCGAACGCGCCCGGGCGCGCGTCGGCTCCTACAAGAACCTCGGGCTGACGTTCCCCGATCGGACCGTCGACCCCGCGCGAATCCGGTCGGCCGTGGAGGCGGGCATCAAGGACGTGGTCGAGACCCTGTCGGCGCCGTCGGATTCGTTCTCGCTGCCCGCGTGGCGCAAGTGGTCGCGGATGATGACCGACAAGCGCAACAAGAAGGGCTGGCCGCAGGTCTTCGCCGACGGCACCGGCCTGCCGCACACGCTCGCGGCCGTTTGGGAGGCCATCGAGCCCGCCGGGATGACCGGCGGGAACCACCGCGGCCTGTTCGCCGATTTCCTGGACCAGGCCGCGGGCATCCTCGACCGCCCCGCCCTGCGCGACGAGGCCGAACGGTGGCGCGAGATCGCCGGGATGTGGCACCAGCTGGCCGAGGCCGCGTTCCCCGCGGACCTCCCGACCGCCGCCCGCATCCGCGAGCTGACTGTGGCGATATCTACAGCCGTCGCCGAGGGGGACGCGGGTCGGGATGAGTGCGCCGCGGCAGCCTCAGAGCTGTGGGAGCTGCGGCGGGACGAGCCATTCACCGAGGCGGAGGCTATTTTCGCGGACATGGGTCGCGTGCTGGCCGATATCCACGCCGCCGAGACGACGGCGGTCGGAATACTTGAGAGCGCAACTAAGTTGTAGGGTTCAGTGGGTCGCCGCCCGGGCGGCCGAGGAGTGAGAGGAGGCCGGGGATGCCTGCGATCACCGCCGACACCTTGACCTTGCCGCGACTGCCCGAACTGCCCGAGAGCGCCACCGACTGGCGCGGGGTCACCAAGGTCGTCAAGGGTCAGAAGTTCCTCGAGGGTGAGGGCTTCCAGGTCCGTCGGCCGTTCCCGGGTGTCGACCTGCCCGACGCCGACCCGTTCCTGCTGCTCGACCAGATGGGTGCGGTCGAGTACGGACCGGGCGAGGCCAAGGGCGCGCCGTGGCACCCGCACCGCGGGTTCGAGACGGTCACCTACATGATCGACGGCGCCATGCAGCACACCGACTCCATCGGCGGCGGCGGGCTGATCACCGACGGCTCCACTCAATGGATGACCGCGGGCTCGGGCATTCTGCACAACGAGATGCCCCCGCCGGAGCTCATCGCCAAGGGCGGGCTGTTCCACGGCGTGCAGCTGTGGGTCAACCTGCCGCGGTCGATGAAGATGACGCAGCCGCGCTACCAGGACATCGAGGCCCGCGACGCCAGGCTGCTGTCCAGTGACGACGGCGGCGCGCTGGTCCGCGTCATCGCCGGTGAGCTGGACGGACACAAGGGTCCGGGATCGACCTACACGCCGATCACGTACCTGCACGCCACGGTCAGCGCGGGCGCGCGGCTCACGATGCCGTGGCCCGAGGACTTCACCGCGATGGTCTACGTGCTGTCGGGTCGGGGCACGGTCGGTGCCGAACGGCGGCCGATGGACGAGGGCAACCTCGCCGTGTTCGGCCGGGGCGAGGCGCTGACGATGCGGGCCGCCGACACGCAGCCGGGCAACTCGCCCAGCTGGGAGATCTTGGTGCTGGGCGGCAAGCCGATCAACGAGCCGGTCGCGCGCTACGGCCCGTTCGTGATGAACACGCGCCAGGAAATCCTGGACGCGTTCGACGACTACCAGGCAGGACGGCTCGGGACCATCCCGGCCATCCACCGCACGAGTTCGGACGAGGAGCTGACATGACCCTTCTGGAGCAGGGCCGCCTCTACCGCGAGAGCGGCAACCCCTCGGTCGCCGCGCGGTATCTCGCCGAGGCGGCGGAGCAGGCGCCGGACTCTCGTTCGGTGCTGTCGGAGCTGGCCCTGGCCTACTTCCAGTCGGCAGCGCTGGGCAAGGCGGAGGCCACGGCCCGGCGGCTCGTCGAGCTGGACCCGTCCGACGCCTACGCCCTGACCCTGCTCGGCCGTTCCCTGGCCAGGCAGGGCAAGCACGCCGACGCGGTGCCGTACCTGCGGCTCGCCGACGCGATGCTCGGCACGCCGGATTCCGCGGACGCGCTGGCCGCTGCGCTCGCGAGGGCATAGATCGCGCGGTGGCGTGGTCGCCGGGTGCCGGGCTGGCAGGACTGGCGGTGGACTCCGGTGATCGCGTCGATCGTGCTGGTCGGCTGGTTGGTCGTGCGCAATCTCCCGTTCGCGCCGTTCACCGGCCTGTACGTGTAGCCCCGTCGGGTGCGGGCGGCTGAGTTCGGGTCAAGATTCAGGACCAGTGTGCGGATCGCATAAGGTTCGTTTTCTCGATTGGAGGCAGGCCGTCATCGAGGCCGCGTAGGCGGGTATAGATGGTCCGCATGGCGAGTTTGTCGGGGATGTGCGGCCCACCTGCGGCGCGTTCCAGGACAGTCAGTGTGCTCACAAGGCTGACCGATCCGACAACACGACCGTTGTCACGAAGTCGCTGGAGTCGGGCGATTTCCGCGGTGGCGGTTCGCGCTCCTGATCCATCGTCGATGAGTATGGTCACGGTCTCGCCTGCTTCGGCGGCGACGACCGCGTGTGCGACCACCATGATCTCGCCCAAGTCTTTGGCTGCTTCAGCCGATGTTCCATGGGTTGCCGTGTTATCCGGTGGACTGTTGCCGCGAGTTCGGGTGTCTGGTCGTCGGAGAGCACCTTTATCCAGGTGGGTGTCAACTTTCGCCAAATAGTTGCTGCGGCGCAGAAGCGTTTGTCCTGCCCGGACTTGCGAAACACCTCTTCTTGCACGGTCTCGGGGGCGCTGAGCTGTCCGAGGGTCCCGATGAGGAGGCGCTCCTTGTTGATCGAGAGGAAGTTCAGGCCCGGTCCGGCGTCGATGATTGGCGGGTGACTCATTCCACCCCGTACCCGGCGGGGGTATGAGGGCCGCCTGCATCGTCTGGAGCGTTGAGGGTCGCATCCAAAGCCGCCAGGTCCACGTGCACATCAGGCAACTCGGTGGCGTCAGCCCACGGGATCGCACGCTGGACGGGTGTCACGCCCGCCTCGCGCAGGTCCGCCTCCGCGTTCTCCAACGTGATGCCGCGCAAGGTCGCGATTGCCTGGGCGGACAGCACCCCCTCCGCGTAGGCCCTGATCGCACGCGCGAGCAACCGTTGGGGCGCCCGCCGCTGATCGGAGTCGGCCTGCAAGGCGCGGTACTGATCGCTCCATCCGAACCGGCCGGCCAACTGAGGTGCGGTCAGCGACCACCACTCACGCTTGGTGTCGTCATCTATGTACTTGGCCTGATTCAACGCGATGACTGCGATCTGTGCTGATACCAGGAACCGCTGAACGACCGCCGAGAGGGTGGGTAGGGTCACCAGGTCTTGATTTCCAAGGAATTCGCGGAGGCCATCGATCGGCACCAGCAGGTGCCGAGCGAAGGCATCCGCTCGAATCTCGGCGCGGGGGCGGTCGTTCCCGCTTCCCGTCGTGCTGTCGATCCAGTCCTCGAACAGCACGTGGCCAAGTTCGTGGGCGAGGGTGCTGCGTTGTCGCATTGGGTTCCGGGTGCGCGCGACGCCAATGAATACGGCGTCGCGCACCGGGTCCCGCATTGTCAGGCCATGCTCATCCGGTCCAGCGTCGAGTATGGCCACGTCGATCCCGATGGCCTGTTCGATGATGGCGACAAGGTCGCCCAACGGCTGAGTGCCCAGGTGGTGGTCGCGGCGGAACCGCGTCGCGGCGGAAATTCCCTCAGTCTCGGCGTTCAACGTTCCTCTGTCCGCGTCAGACGGTGGCCGGGATGACCTGGTCGTCCAAGTAGTCGTTCAGCTCTACGAAGTGCAGCAGTGCTTCCCGCATGTGATCCATGTCAGAGTCATTGGTCGCGCGCGCCACGTACTGCGCTCGGTCGGCCACGGCCTTAGCCCCGGTGAGTTGGGCGACGGTGTGCCCTGTCGCCCATGCGATCGCCACCACCTCCGGCATCTTCGCCTGCCTGTTCCCAGAGATGATCCGAGACAAGGTGGGCTGCGAGATGCCGGTCGCGTCCGCTAGCGCACGCTGGCTAAGACCTGCGTCACCACAGGCACGCTCAATAAGTTCACCGATCCCCCTGGTCACCGTAAGCCGCCCTTCCAGGCTGAATCAATACGAATCCGTATGATTCAGTGTAGCTCGCGGTGGCATGGAGGGCCAGCGCTACGACTCCTGAAACGTCACTACCGGCAGTGCCCGGCTAGGTGATTTCGAGGGGTGTCGGCCGCCGTCATCGTTCCGCGGGTCGTGCCGCCAGGGGGAGCGCGTCGGCCAGTTCGGCGATGGTCTCGCGCAACGCCACGAGGGAGTTCTTGTGGTAGATCACGCGGAAATCGGTGAGGGGCCGTTTCGCGTACAGCTCGATCGGCCCCTTGGTCGCCGTCGGCAGTTGCACGGCCCGCAGCCCCAGTCGGGGACGCAGTGAACCCACTGGCAGGCCGGTGACCTCGACGGCGACGTCGTCAGCCAGGCAGTCATGCAGACGGGTGATCATCCGCGAATCGAGTAGCACCGTGTGAGCGTCGCTGGCCCCGGGATAGACGGCGATGGTCTCGCCGTCAGCCAGAAGGTCGAACACGGTCGTGGACGGTTCGAAGTTGTGCGTGATTCCCTTGACGCACCAACGCGCGGCGGACTTGAGCACGTGGACTCCCTTGTGGGCCAGCGGTTCCGTCCGGCCAGAGTCGCCGATACGTTTCGCCTTGGGAGATGTCGTGCTCGCACCGCCCGGGTGCGCACTGTGCGCGTTCGCACTGTGCGGTGCGATCATCGCGGGGTGACGCGGAAGAAGCCGCCGTTCCTACGGCGACGCCTCGGGCGGAGGCTGGCCACGATGCGGGAACGCGCGGGCCTGACCATGGAGGAAGCGGCTGCCCGGCTGGAGAAGACCCGGACGGCGGTGTCCAGGATCGAGAGCGGTGAGAGTCGGGTGGACATCCACCTGGCGAAATCGATCATGGACCTGTACGACGAGTGGAGCGATGAGCTGTTGGACCAGGTCCGGGAGGCCATGAAGCCAAGATGGTTCCGCGCCTACGGAGTCGAGGACCAGGGCTACGTGGACGTCGAGACAGAGGCGAACGTGGTCTGCGAGTTCGCTGGCTTGAACCTGCCGGGTCTTCTGCAAACCGAGGCGTACATGCGCGCCATCTTGACCACAGGCCGACGCCGAACCAAGGTTGAGTTGGACAACGACGTGACGGTCCGGCTGATCCGGCAGCGACGCCTGCTGAGCGACGACGATCCGCTGGAACTGCGGGTGATCGTGGACGAGGCCGCACTACGCCGGCAGGTCGGCGACCCGAAGACCATGCGAGATCAGCTAGAACATCTCTGCATCATGGCCGAGGTGCCCGGTGTGACTTTGCAGGTAGTGCCATTGGCGGGCGGATCGCATGATGGCATGAGTGGTGGCTTCATCCTGCTGTCGTTTCCGCATCCCGACGACCCTGAGCTTCTCTACATCGCCCACATCACTGGCGCACTGCACATCGAGGACGCTGACGAGCTTCGGAAGGCTAGACTTGCCTTTGACAGCCTGCAGGCCCAGGCGCTTGGGCCAACGGAGTCGATCGAGCTAATTGGCGAGCTGGCAAGGCGGTAGCAGTGTCTGAACTGATCTGGCGCAAGAGCAGCCGCAGTGGCAATGGCAGCAACGACGCGTGTGTCGAAGTGGCTTGGCGCAAGAGCAGCCGAAGCGGCGCTGGAAACAACGACAACTGTGTTGAGGTTGCCTCCATCCCTCCCAGCACCGCCGTGCGTGACTCCAAGAATCCCGATGGCGGCCAACTCTCCGTCCCCACCGCCGGGTGGCGCGTCTTCCTCTCCACCCTGTGATCCGCCACCAGCCCCTCACCTTCACCGGCAGCGGCGGCGAAACCCTCTCCGGCGTCCTCGATCTCCCGCCCAAGGAGCCCGAGGCCTACGCCCTCTTCGCCCACTGCTTCACCGGCGGCAAGGACTACCAAGCCACCCGCCGCGTCTCGCGCGCGCTCACTGACCGTGGCCTCGCCGTCCTCCGCTTCGACTTCACCGGCATCGGCGACTCCGGGGGTGACTTCGCCCACGCCACCTTCACCTCCAACGTCGCCGACATCGTCCGCGCCGCTGATCATCTCCGGGAGAACTTCACCGCCCCGTCGTTGGTGATCGGGCACTCACTCGGCGGCGCCGCCGTGCTCGCCGCCGTCGCCGACATCCCCGAGGCGATGGCCGTCGCCACGATCGGCGCGCCGTGCGACCCGGCCCACGTGTCCCATCTCTTCGAGCACGCCGTCGGCGACATCGAGGCCACCGGGGAGGCCGAAGTCGAGCTCGCGGGCCGGTGGTTCCGCATCCGCCGGGAGTTCCTCGAAGATCTTCGCGAGCAGCGCCAGGCCGAACGTATCGCCAGGTTGGAGCGGCCTTTGCTGGTCCTGCACTCGCCGGACGACGAGATCGTCGACATCGGCAACGCCGCCGCCATCTACACCGCCGCGCGGCACCCGAAGTCGTTCATCGCGCTCGACGGCGCCGACCATCTGCTCACCGCGCCGGTCCACGCGAAGCGGGTCGCGCAGCTGATCGCGGCGTGGGCAGATCCCTACCTGCCTGAGTCGTTCACGCCCGAGATCGACTGAAGATCGGCATTGGTCTACTTGACCGAGCCCATGCCGACGCGGTACAAGTCGCGCTGACCAGGCGAAACCCCCTGTGACCACTTGGTAACAGTCCGGGTCGCCTCCGTATGGGGGGTTGCGGGCCGACCAATTGGGCTGAAAGAGTAGGGGTTAGCTATTCCCGGCCGGCACGCCGTGGGATTCCCTGTGAGCAACCTCGATGCTCGTTCGCGCGGCGGCCGCCTTTAGGAAGGTTGCCTTCATGACGCTTGCTCACGAGCTCGCCCCCACGGTGGGACGGATCGCCGCCGCGCGCGAGATCGAGTCCATCCACAACGCCGAGCAGTGCCACCGCGCCGCCCGTACCGTTGCCGATCACGCCGCCGACGCCCAGGACTGCCTCCGCCTGCTGGAGATGCTCGGCCTGGATCCGTCCACGGTGAAGAGCTACTAGAACAACCCGGGTTCCGCTCCCCAGCGGTACTCCCTTAGATCGACCTTCTCCCCGGTAGCCAAGACGCCCTCCCCGCGCAGCAGCTCCAACTGCTGGCGGGCGAGGTGCGGGGCCGGGGTCCCATTGGCCCGCAGCACCCGGTGCCACGGCAGGTCGTGCCCGTCCTCGGACAGGATCCGCCCGATCAGCCGCGGTGACGGCGCCCGCGCGATGTCGGCGATGTCGCCATAGGTCGCCACCTTGCCGACTGGGATCGATCGCACCGCCTCGCGGACGCGCTCGTGCATGGCCTCGTCGACCGTCACCGCGCGAACCCGTCGATCAGCGCCGCCGTGCCCGCCGGGTCCTCCAGGTACAGCATGTGCCCGAGGTCCAGCCCGACATGGCGGAACTCGTCGCCCAGGGCGAACTTGCACGCCTTGACGAAGTCGGGTCCCACGAACGCCTCCTTGGTCGCCTCCACCAGCAGAGTCGGCAGGCCGGGCAGCGGCAGGGCGGGCGCGCGGCACATCTCGCTCCACGCGGTGATCACCGCGGCCGGGCTGTACCGGGGGCGCCAAGTCCCGTCGACCTCGACCCAGTTGGCGGCCACTTCCTCTTCGATGTGCTCGTCCGGCTCGCCTGGCCAGTCGTGCCGCTGGGTGGCCAGCGCCTCATCGCGGTTGGCTCGGATGATCTCCGCGGTCTGCGCGTACTCCAGCGCCTGCGGCGGCTTGACGTTCACCGCGGGGTCGAGCAGGACGAGCCCGGTGACGCGCTGCGGGGCGAGCCGAGCCAGGTGCAGTGCGATCAACCCGCCGTAGGAGTGCCCGACCACGGTGGCCTTGTCCAGCCCGCGCCCGTCCAGTACCCGCAGCAGATCCGCCGCGTGCTGCTCCAGCGTCCACGGCGGCATGCGGTCCGACAGCCCGTGTCCGCGCAGGTCAGGGGCGATCACGTGATAGTCGCGCAGGTGCGTCTCGGCCAGCCTGCGGAACCGCGCGCCGTGCCCCGTGACGCCGTGCAGCATGAGCAGCGGCGGCGAGTCGACTGGTCCGTACGAGTGCACGTGTAAGGCGTCCGACATGAGCCGGATCATGCCATCCTGGCGTGCCGCGTCGAAGGCTGTCACCCCGACGTGATGCAATCGGGTGTGGCCGCCGGGAAGACTCCGATCGCGCCGCGGCTGGTCCGTCGACCGGCCGCCGCGCGTCAGGCCTCGCACTGGGGTGAGGACGCCCAGCGCGTGCTCGCCGGGGCCGACGGCTTCGTCCGCGTCCTCGGTGGTCCGGGCACCGGCAAGACCACTCTGCTCGCCGAGGTGGCCGCCGATCGGATCCTGCGCGGCGGGGTCGACCCGGAACAGCTGCTCGTGCTCACCGGCAGCCGCCGCGCCGCGACGGACCTGCGCTCCCGGATCACCGCACTGCTCACCGATCCTGACGGCGCCTCGATGAGAACTGTGCGCGAGCCGCTTGTCCGCACGGTTCACTCCTACGCGTTCGCCGTCCTGCGCATCCAGGCGATGCTGCACGACGAACCCGGCCCCCGGCTGCTGACCGGTCCCGAGCAGGACACCGTGATCCGCGAACTGCTCGAAGGTGACGTCGAGTCCGGCGCGCGGCACTGGCCGGAGCGGCTGCGGCCCGCGCTGGGCGTCGCGGGGTTCGCCGAGGAACTGCGTGACCTGATGCTGCGCGCCGCCGAGCGCGGACTCGGTCCGGAGGACCTGATCATGCTGGGCAGGCGCGAGGAACGCGACGAGTGGGTCGCGGCGGGCCGGTTCGGGCGCCAGTACGAAGAAGTCACGCTGCTGCACGGCGCGTCCGACAGCGCTATCGCGCACACGACAGCCCCAGCGCTCGACGCCGCCGAACTTGTCGCGTCCGCCTTGCTCGCCTTCGAGACCGACGACGAACTGCTCGCCGCCGAGCGCGCGCGTGTGCGCTATCTGCTGGTTGATGACGCCCAACACCTCGACCCGCTGCAATACCGCCTGCTGCAACGGCTGGGCAGCGCGGCCAAGGAGTTCGTCGTCGCGGGCGACCCCGACCAGTCGATCTTCTCCTTCCGCGGCGCCGATCCAGGGCTGCTGCGCGACGCGGAACCCGAGGGCGGCACGGTCGTGCTCACCCCAGGCCGTCGGATGGCTCCGGCGGTCCGGCGCGCCGTGTCGCAGCTCGCGGCCCGGCTCCCCGGCGCTGGTGTGCGCCGGGTGGACAAGTCCCGCGACAAGGGCGGGACTGTGCTGGTCCGGCTGCACGCGTCGTCGGCCGCCGAGGCGGGCTGGGTCGCCGACCAGCTCCGCCGCGCGCATCTGCTCGATGGGATCCCGTGGTCGGAGATGGCCGTGCTGGTCCGGTCCGCGACGCGTTCCGTTCCTGTCCTGCACCGCGCTCTGGCGGCGGCGGGTGTGCCGGTCGCGGCTCCTGGCGACGAACTCCCGCTGGCCCAGCAGCCCGCTGTGCGACCGTTCCTGGCATTGCTGCGCTGCGCCGCCGTGCCCGCGCTGCTCGACCCGCCGATGGCCGCGATGCTGCTGTCCTCGCAGCTCGGCGGGGCCGACCCGCTGGCCCTGCGTCGGCTGCGGCGCGGCCTGCGCAGGCTCGAACAGGCCGCGGGCGGCGACAAGTCCAGCGACGACCTGCTCGTCGAGGTCCTGATCGACGACGACCGGCTGTCCGCGCTCGAACCCGCCGAGGTCGGCCCGGTGCGTCGGGTGTCGGGCCTGCTTTCCGCCGCCCGCAAGGGAATCGCCGAGGGCGTCGGGCTCGAACAGATCCTTTGGGACGTGTGGCAGGGCAGCGGCCTGGAGACGCGCTGGGTGGCCACCGCCGCGCGTGGCGGGCCCGTCGGCGCCCAGGCCGACCGCGACCTCGACGCGATCGTCGCGCTGTTCCACACCGCCGAGCGCTACGCCGACCGGCTGCCCGGCTCCGGCGTCGCCGGTTTCGCCGACCACCTCATCGGCCACCGGATCGCGGGCGACACACTCGCCGCGTCCGCGCCGCAGGGCGAGGCCGTCGCCGTGCTGACCGCGCACGCGGCGGCGGGTCGCGAGTGGACAGTCGTGGCCGTGCCGGGTGTGCAGGAGGGCGCGTGGCCCGACCTGCGGCTGCGCGGCTCGCTGCTCGGCGTCGAGCGACTGGTCGACCTGCTCGCGGGCATCGACCACTCCGAGACGCTGTCGGCGACGGCCCCGCTGCTCGCCGAGGAACGCAGGCTGCTGCTTGTCGCCACTTCCCGCGCGCGCGGGAAACTGCTGGTCAGCGCGGTTCGCGGCGAGGAGGAACAGCCGTCGCGGTTCCTCGCCGAGCTGTCCGGCGTCGAGGCCACCGACCCCGAGGCCGAGTCGCTGATCCCGGTCGCCGAGCAGGAACGCGCGCTCGTGCTGGCCGACCTGGTGGGGGAGCTGCGGCAGGTCGTGTGCGACAACGGCGCCGACCGCGCGCGCCGGGCGCTGGCCGCGCGTCAGCTCGCCCGGCTCGCCGAGGCGAACGTTCCTGGCGCGCACCCGGACAGCTGGTACGGCCTGCCCGAGCTGTCGAGCCTGGAACCGCTGCGGGGCAAGCACGAGCCGGTGCGGGTGTCACCGTCCACTGTGGAGGTTCTGGCCAAGTGCCCGCTGAGGTGGGTGGTCGAACGGCACGGCGGGCAGGACCCGGTCGAACTCGCCGCCGTCACCGGGACCCTGGTCCACGCGCTCGCCCAGGCCGCCGCGTCGGGCGCGACCCGCGATGAGCTGATGGTCGAGTTGGACAAGGCGTGGTCCCAAGTCGACGCGGGCGCGCCGTGGTTCTCGCGGCGGGAACAGCAGCGCCTGCGCGCCATGGTCGACACGTTCCTGACCTGGGTCCGCGACACTCGAGGCGAGCTGACCCAGATCGCCGTCGAGCGTGACGTGTCGGTCGACCTGCCGGACGGGGTCACCGTGCGCGGCCGCGTCGACCGGCTGGAGGTCGACAGCGAGGGCCGCCCGGTGATCGTGGACATCAAGACCGGCAAGCAGCCCATCAGCGTGGACGACGCCAGCGCCCACCCGCAGCTCGCGGTTTACCAGCTGGCGACAGCGTATGGCGCGTTCGCAGAGGACGGTCTGGGCAGTGAGCCGGGCGGCGCGCGGCTGCTCTATGTGGCGAAGAAGAGTCGCGGGAAAGCGACCGAACGCGATCAACAACCGTTGCAGGGCGAGATGATCGACCACTGGATGACCATCGTGCGCGACGCGGCAGGCTCGATGGTCGGCCCCGAGTACAGCGCGTTCGAGAACCCGGATTGTCCGCGCTGCCCGGTTCGCTTCACCTGCCCGCTGCATCCCAGCGGCAGGCAGGTGACCGAGTGATGAGTTCAACGAAACCGGCGCCTAAGGGGAACGTGACGGCGGCCGACCACGGTTGCCCACTGCCGCAACTGTCCCCGGTAACGTGACCCGGCTTAGAAATCCGGGGAGGCGGGTCAGCACGTGTGGTCGAAGTGTCGGAGTAAGGAATCCGCCGTTTGGCGGGGTAGATTGGTCCGCGTGAGCTCGATCCGGCCTATTCGCGCGTACGACCCGCCCGCGCACATGTGTGCGCTGGGACGGTTGTTCGCGCAGATCGACGCGCAGCTTTCCTCCGCCTGGCAAGTGTTTCCGCAGATCGGCGTGGTCACCGACGGCGCCACCGTACGCATGCCCGATCTCGTGATCGCCTCGGCGGACATCGACCGGGACGCGCCATCGGTCGAGGCCGCCAGGGTCGCTCTGGCCATCGAGATCATCTCGCCGGGGTCCAAGAGTTTCGACACCGACGTCAAGCCGTATGAGTACGCCGACGCGCGGATTCCCTACTTCTGGCTGGTCGACCCGGTTCCGCCCGTCACCGTCACCGCGTACGCGTTGGTGGACGCCGACTATGAGGAATCCCAGCGCGGGGAAGGGATCTTCGTCGTCGCGGAGCCGTGTCCGCTGCGGATCGACCTGGCGGCGCTGGCGCGATGACCAGGAATCCACTGTGAGCCTGCCGCTGCCGGGGCTCGCGCTCGTCGGTCCCCGAGAACTGGCCCACGAACTCGGCCTGCCCCCGCCCACCCCCGAACAGTGCGAGGTCATCGCCGCGCCGCCGGAACCCGCGCTGGTCGTCGCGGGCGCGGGCGCGGGGAAGACCGAGACCATGGCGGGCCGCGTGGTCTGGTTGGTGGCCAACGGTTTGGTCACCCCGGAACGCGTACTCGGCCTCACCTTCACCCGCAAGGCCGCCCGTCAGCTCGCCGACCGCGTGCGGTCGCGGCTGCGCAGGCTCGCGGGGGCGCGGCTGCTCGACAAGCTCGACCCGTCCGGCGAACGCCGCGCCGCCGTGTTCGCGGGTGAGCCGACAATCCTGACGTACCACGCCTATGCGGGCCGGATCGTCGCCGAACACGGGCTGCGGCTGCCCGTCGAGCCGGGCGCGCGGCTGCTCACCGAGACGGCATCCTGGCAGCTCGCGCACCGCGTCGTCGCGACGTGGGCGCAGGACCTTGAGACCGACCTGGTGCCCGCGACGATCACCAAGTACCTGCTGGCGCTGGCCGGGGAGC
>DATLIA010000095.1:0-65924 GCA_035540215.1 Actinokineospora sp.
CCTTCGCGCGGGCCCGCATCGGCGCCACCGACTGGAACAACCAGTGCGAACTGTTCGTGGAGCGCGCCTTCGGCACGTCCGGGCGGCAGGCCTCTGCGCTGACGCACTACCAGTGGCAGAAGAACGCGGGCCGCATCCACACCGGGTCGGTGCCGCCCGCCGGTACCGCGGTGTTCTTCCGCAGCACCTCCAAGTGGGGCCACGTGATGCTGTCGATCGGCGACAACAAGGCGATCAGCACCGGGCCGAAGGTCTACCAGGACAACCACTTCCGCAACCGCTCCGACTACCTCGGCTGGGCCTACGTGCCCGCCGACTGGTGATTGAGGAACTGACGATGCGTATCAAGATCCTTTCCCTGCTGGTCGTCTGCGGCTTCGCGGTGACCGCGTGCGGCTCCCCCGTCCCCGAGGCCGCGCCCGCGGCGGCGGAGGACTCGGCGGTCGACTTCACCGCCGACGACTTCGAACTCGACCCGGCCATCGCGCCCAAGGGCTACCCGGCGAAGGTCGACATCAACGGACGCAAGAAGAAGGGCCAGGACGCCAACGCGCCCGGCCACAAGTACAACGCCTACAAGAAGGGCGACCTCGTCCCGGTCAAGTGCCAGTCCAGCGCGGGCGGCGAGATCTGGGACTACACGACCGACGGCTGGTGGGTGCCGGACAAGTACGTCAAGACCGGCACCGACGGCTGGGCGCCGGGGGTCCCGCGCTGCGGCGACGAGACCTCCGACGGCGGCGGCAAGAAGGTCCACGGCCGCAACACCGGCCCGGCCGGCCCGACGACCGGCACCCGCGCGGAGAAGATCAAGCGGGTCATCGAGGCGGCCAAGTCGCAGACCGGCAAGGGCTACCTCTACTCGTGGGGCGGCGGCGGCAAGGGCGGACCGTCCTACGGCGTCGAGCACCGCCAGCGCGAAGGCGGCGACGACTACTACCGCTATGGCTACGACTGCTCCGGCTTCACCCTGTACGCGTTCTGGAAGGGCGCCGGGATCGACATCGGCCCCAACACCACCGCGCAGTACAAGGCGGGCAAGCAGGTCCCGCTCAACGCGATGGAGCCAGGTGACCTGATCTTCTGGGGCAGCGGCGACGACGCGGGCAGCACCACCCACGTGGCGATCTTCCTCGGCGGGGGGAAGCTGCTGGAGGCCTCGTGGCCGCGCGACGCGAACAGCGTGCGGGTCAAGGAGCTGTACGGCCAGTCCAGCTGGACCGCGCACGCGATCCGGGTAATTTAGGGGTATATAGGGGATTCCCGAGGGGTAGGGCCCTGTCGATCAGCGGACCGACAGGGCCCTTTCGGCGTACTCGGTTGGTCCAGGTTGCACGGAATGGACGTATCCGGAGTGGATCGGCGAGCCTTAGACTCCGTCCCGTTGTGTCAACTCTCCACCAAGTATGTCTTCTTGTAGTACGTACTTTTCCCTTATCTGCGAAGGGTTAACCGTGCACAGAACAGTTGACAAGGGACCAGACCAACCAGACGGGTTCAGCCGCCGGACGTTCGTCGTCGGCGCGGCGGGACTCGCCGCCGTCGCCGCCGTCGGCCCCGGCGCGGGATTCGCGGCGGCGGCCGCCGCCACCGACATCGACATCTGCGCGGGCGTCGCCGTGGTCGGCGCCGACCCGCAGGTCCTGTGCAGGCAGGGCGTCCGCTGGGTGCTCGTCGGCGCGGACGGCGCGGCCAAGGCCACCACCGGGCTCGACTTCGCCACCGTCGTCGACGTGGCCACCGACCAGCGCGGCGCCCTCGCGGCGGGCTCGCTCGACGGCCAGGCCGCGCTGTGGCGTTCGCCGGACGGCGTCACGTGGCACGAGGTGCTGCGCCTGTCGGCCCGCTCGATGTTCACCGCCGTCGGCTCCTCGGCGAGCGACGCGATGGCGCTGGGTTCCTACCTGTCCGGCGAGAACGTGCCGACCGCTCCCCTCGCGGCCCGGCGCCGCGGCGACACCTGGGCGGTGCAGCCGGTCACCGGCCTGGACGCCTACCAGGCGGTCACCGCGCTGTCGGTCGGCCGCTCCGGCTGGCTCGCGTCGGCGGCGGGCTCGACCGGCACCGTCGTGCACAGCTCGGCGAACGGCACCGACTGGTCCGAACTCGCCCGCCTCGACGACGCGGCCCTGCAGGGCCTGCTCGACGACGGCGGCGAGGTCCGCTGGGTCGGCAACGCCTACGGCGGTTCAGCGGCACTGGTCGGCACCATCGGCGGCGGGCGCGGCCCGGCCCCGGTGTCGGAACTGGCCCACGCGGTCGGCCTGGTCCGCACCGCGCGGGGTCGGGTCTCGTACTGGCTGGTCGACGGCGAGCTCAAGGCGGTGGCGGTCTGATGATCACTTTCCAGAAGATCGACGGCACGCCCGTCTACTACTGGCGCTCCAGCCGCGGCAACACGACGCTGCGGAATTGGCAGGCCACGCAAGGGTTCTACGACAGTCTCGTACTCTGGATCCGGGACCTGCGGTCCTTATCGTCGGCGTACGGGAGCATCACCTACCTGGTGTCGGCGGGCTTCTACGTCAACAAGCCGGGCGAGCACGGCGCGGGCACGGCGATGGACCTCGACTACGTCCGCTGGAGCGGCGGCCAGGTCAGCAGCCCCCTCGACGGCCACCACGCGTCGGGCACGGCGTCGCTGCGCAAGCGCTACCTCGCGGTCGAAGCGGTGTGCCGCCGCCGTTTCCGCTACGTCCTGGACGGCTGGTACAACGCCGACCACGCCGACCACATCCACTCCGACTTCGGCGGCCTGCCGGTGCTGTGCGTGAAGTCGTCGGAGAGCGACACCAAGTTCGTCCAGGCCATGTGCAACAACTTCCGCGGTTCGGGCCTGACCGTGGACGGGGTCTGGGGGCCGCTGACGAACAGCGCCTTCACCAGCGCGAAGTCGGCGTTGGGGGTCACCGGCGACCCGCACGCGAGCACGGCGGCCTGGCAGTCGATGCTGTCGAAGATCGCCACCAAGGGCTTCGCGAACCAGACGTTCTGACGACTGTCGACCGGCTCCACAACGGCGTGGGGCCGGTCGATGTCGTCAGGGCAGCAACTTGGTCAGATCCACGTGGATCGGATCGATGACCGTCGTGGTGAAGCTGCCGCTCTCGACCGCGGTTTCCACATAGGCGCAGGCATCGGCATCAAGTACGTGGGTGTGCACAGTCAGTGGGAGCGAACCGCTCGCTGGGCCTTCGACTCGCCAGAAGTGTTGAATCCCGGCCTCGGCATACGCCAGCGGCTTGGATCCCCGGTCCTCGCGGCGCGAGCCTTTCGACACGACCTCGATCACCAGCAGGATTCGATCGCCGGGTATCGGCCGGGTGTTCAGTGGGACGTCCGCACCGAACACGACGATGTCTGGGGCCAGGTAGTCCAGCGGGCCTTCGGCCGGCATCACGTCGATAGCAGTCTCCAACTGCCATCCGTCGGGCAGTTGTGCCTCCAAGACCGCCGCCAGCCTGCGCAGGATCCGCTGATGGATCGGCAACGGCCTGGGCTTGACGATGAGAGCCCCGTCGAGCACTTCGACACCGCAACCCTCGGGCAGATCCCGAACGTCACTCAAGGTCCATCCATCAGGCGGCGGATAGAGCAAGTCACGCGCCGGGGCTCGCAGGGGAACTCCCTCCGCGCACGCCCACGATGCTTGCCAGCGGTGGCCGGTCGGCCACGAGAACGTCGATCGTGTCCGGCAGCCACTCGCCGCCTACCTGGACGAATTGGGTCATGGCCGACGAGTCGGTCTCGATGCCGCAGCGGCTCAGGGCGGTGCCCAGGATCTGGCGGGCCATCACGCCCAGTTGCAGCAGTGAGCGGTTGCGGTGTTTGCGCACACCCAGGTTGACCTGCGCCAACCCGTCGAGACCGTAGCGGTCGTGGGCGTCGAGCAGCAGGCCGATCTCCACCCCGTAGCCCGCCGCGAACGGGACCGACTCCAGGAACTCGCGGGTCGCGGCGTACTCGCCGCCGAGCGGCTGGATGATCCCGGACAGCTCGGGGCGCAGCGCGGACAGGACCGGTCGGGCCAGCAGTTCGGTGACCCGGCCGCCGCCGGTGCCCGCCTCCTCGGTCTCCACGCGCAGCGGGCGGCGGTAGAAGCCCTTGACCAGGTGCACGCCCGACGCGGTGAGCAGCGGGCCCAGCAGCGATGGGACGAACGCGGGGTCCGGGTCGATCAGGTCGGAGTCGAGGAAGACCAGCAGGTCACCGGTGGTCGCGGCCAGCGAGCGCCACAGGACCTCGCCCTTGCCCGGCCGTGGCTCGAAGTCCGTGAGGACGTCGGACCGGTCGACCACCCGGGCGCCCGCGGCGGCGGCCCTGGCCACCGTGCGGTCGGCCGAGCCGGAGTCGATGACCACCAACTCGTCTACGAGGGTGCCCAGCAGCGGGCTGACCGAGTCGACGACCTGGCCGACCGTGTCCTCCTCATCGAGGGCGGGCAGCACCACACTGACTGTGCGCGTGCCCTTGGCGATGACCAGCTGCGAGACCGTCCACTCAGGACTCTGCCAGGTCTGGTCGAGCATCTTCCTCATGCCAGCGCCCGCACGACCCTGGCGGGCGGGCGGGTCCCCGCGATACCGGCCACCATGTCCACCACCTGTCTGGTCTGACGCACCTCATGGGCGCGGAAGACGCGCGCGCCGGTCCACGCCGACACCGCCGTCGCGGCGAGTGTGCCATCAACCCGGTCTTTAAGTCCCACACCTAGCGTCTCTCCGACGAAATCCTTGTTCGACAGGGCCATCAGCACCGGCCATCCGGTCGCCACCAGTTCGTCCAGACGCCGCAGCAGCTCAAGACCGTGCCAGGTGTTCTTCCCGAAGTCGTGGGTGGGGTCGATGAGGACACCCGCACGGGGGACGCCCAACCGGACCATCCGCTCCGCGCTCGCGACCAGTTCGGCGACCACCTCGGCGACGACGTCCCGATAGCGCACTCGATGCGGATCCGTGCGGGGGGCGGCGCCGCCGGTGTGGGAGCAGACGATGCCGACACCGAACTCGGCGGCGACCTCGGCCAGCCTGGGGTCGGCGCCCGCCCACGTGTCGTTGATCAGGTCGGCCCCGGCCGCGCACACCGCGCGCCCCACCTCGTGGCGCCAGGTGTCGACGCTGATCACCACGTCAGGGTGGCGTTCGCGGACGGCCGTGACGAACGGCACAACCCGGCGGGCCTCCTCGGCGGCGTCGACCGGTTCGCCGTGGGAGCCCGCGCGCACGCCGCCGATGTCGATGATGTCCGCGCCGTCGGCGACGGCCTGGTCGACCGCGGCCAGCGCGGGGCCTTCGGCGAAGGTCGCACCCTGGTCGTAGAACGAATCGCGGGTGCGGTTGACGATGGCCATCACCAGCGCGCGGTCCTGGGGGACCACGCGCGAGCCGAACCGCAAAGGAGTCACGGCTACCGATCGTGCCACGGACAAGCGGTGAACGGACGCGACCGCGGTTACAGTAGAGAGCAACCAAGGAGGCCCCGCCGTGTTTTACCGCGCGCTTCGCGTCTTGCTGTCCTCTCTCGCCCGGCTGTTCCTGCGGCCAGTGGTGGAAGGCGCGGACAAGGTGCCCGCAACGGGCCCGGTCATCCTCGCCATCAACCATCTGGCGGTCATCGACAGCTTCGTCGTGCCGATGATGCTCAAGCGCAAGGTCGCCTTCCTCGCCAAGGCCGAGTACTTCGAGGCCAAGTCGGTCAAGGGCAGGCTCGTCGGCACTCTCTTCCGTGCGCTGGGCGCCATCCCGGTCCAGCGCGACAACAGCCGCGCCGCGCTCGCCTCCCTGGAGGACGCCGGCGTCGTCCTCGACGCGGGCGGCGCGTTCGCCATCCACCCGGAGGGCACCCGCTCACTGGACGGCAGGCTGCACCGCGGCCGCACCGGCGTCGCCCAGCTCGCGCTGGAACACCACGCGGTGGTCGTGCCGGTCGCGCTGATCGGGACCGACAAGGTGCAGCCCAAGGGCAAGAAGTTCCCCCGGCCGCACCGCATCACCGTCCGCTTCGGCGCCCCCCTGGACTTCACCCGCTACGACGGCATGGGCAACTCCCTGCCGATCCGCCGGGCGGTGACCGACGAGGTCATGTACGCCATCCTGGAACTCTCCGGCCAGGAATACGTCGACTCGTACCACAAGCGACCCACCGCGGCCTGACTTCACCGACCTGCGGTTGCGCCGAGTTCTGAAAAAGTTCAGAATTAGGGTATGTCGACCGAGGTGCAGTGGAGCGAGTTACAGCGCGACCCCAAGAGCGTCGCCGCGCTCGCCGATCGCGGGGATGTCCACGTCCGCCGTCGCGACGGCGCGGCACTACTGCTGACCAGGGTCGATCGTGCGGCCGCCACCGCGAGCGGCGCGATCCACGCCGCACGTGCGCTGCGCAGCCTGTTGGCCCACCTCCCCAGCGAGGCTCTGGCCGCCGCCGCGCAGTCGCTGGCTGACGAGTTCCCCTGGGTCGATCTACTCCCCACCGAGGACAGGGGCCGATTCGTCGCGGACTTCGCACGCGCGTTCCAAGGCTCGGCCGAACTCGGGCACTGGGGCATGCTCGACCAGACGATCAACGAGTGGCAGGCCACCGCCGCCATCTACGCCGACTCCGCTCTGACCGCGAGCCTGACCGCCCCGATCGAAGCCGATCTCGGTCCAGTGCCACCACCGATGGAGGACTGATCTGGTGGCACCGAAACGCGGCGACCGCGCCGCACCACCCGCTCGGCCAGGAGGATGGGAGGCGCGGTTCGCGACCAGCGACGCGGCGAAAGGCTGGGAGAGCCTTTGTCAGACCGCCCGCCACAACACCTGGGAAGCCTGGGTAGTACTCACCGAGCGGCCAGTCACACCAGAGAATCCGGCCCGGCAGCACCCCTTGCGTGGAACGCTCGGCTCGCGATTGGTCAACGGTCGGGAACTCGATCAATGGCAGTACGAAGTCACCGCAGGCGGACGAATCTGGTACTGCCCAGACCCGGACCGCAAGATCGTCTGGATCGTGGCGGCGAGCACCGCGCATCCCAAGGCCACGGACTGAGCCGACGACCCGCGGTCACGTTCGGCAGGCGTCCAGGGCGGCGTCGACCGAGCGGGCGACCACCAGAGTGTCGACGGCCATGTCCGAGATGAAGCCCCTGGAACGCAGGTCGCGGACCCAGCGCAGGAGGCCGTCCCAGTGGTCGTCCGGGTCGAGGACCACCACCGGTTTCGTGTGCATCCCCAGGTACCGCGACGTCCACACCTCGAACAGTTCCTCGCACGTGCCCAACCCACCGGGCAGCGCGAGGAACGCGTCCGCGCGTTCGTCCATCTCGGCCTTGCGCTGGCGCATCGTGTCGACCACGACCAACTCGTCCGCGTGGGAGTCCGCGCGTTCCAGCTCGACCAGTCCTCGCGGGATCACGCCGATGGTGCGGGCGCCGCCGCGGCGGGCGGAGCGGGCCACGGCGCCCATCATGGCCGCCGATGAGCCGCCCCAGACGAGGTTCCAGCCGCGGGCGGCCAAGCCCGCGCCCACCTCGTCGGCCAAGTCGAGGTAGCCGCGGGGGACGGCGTCATTGGATCCACAGTAGACACAGAGGTTCAATGCGTGTCGCTCCACGCCTGGTATGCCTCTTCGACGACGCGGACGGCGTCATCGATGTCGTCGGTCAGGTGCAGGAGCGCGAGGTCCTTCTCACCGATCTTGCCGTGCTTGAGGACGGAGTCGCGCAGCCACTCGTAGAGGCCGCCCCAGTACTCGGTGCCGAAGAGGACGACCGGGAACTTGGTGACCTTCTTGGTCTGCACCAGGGTCAGCGCCTCGAAGAGTTCGTCGAGGGTGCCAAAACCGCCGGGCAGACAGATGAAGGCCTGCGAGTACTTGATGAACATGGTCTTGCGGGCGAAGAAGTAGCGGAAGTTGACCCCGAGGTCGACCCACGGGTTGAGCCCCTGCTCGAACGGCAGCTCGATGCCGAGGCCGACCGAGTGGCCGCCCTCCTCCGAACAGCCCCGGTTGACCGCCTCCATCGCGCCGGGGCCGCCGCCGGTGATCGAGGCGAAACCGGCCCTGGCCAGCGCGGCGCCGATGTCGCGGCCGAGCTGGTATTCGGGGTGGTCGCGCTTGGTCCGCGCCGAGCCGAACACCGTCACCGCGCGCGGGACCTCGGCGAGGGCGCCGAAGCCCTCGACGAACTCGGCCTGGATGCGCAGCACCCGCCACGGGTCGGTGTGCACCCAGTCGCTTGGACCGCGCGAGTCGAGCAGCCGCTGGTCGGTGGTCGTGGCCTCGTCACTGCGCTCGCGGCGCAGCGTGACCGGGCCGCGCTGGCGTTCCCGCGGGTGTTCGTCGTCGGCCGGGGCGGGCTTGGGTGCGTCGATCGTCACACCGACGAGTCTAGAGAGATCTACCCCGTGATGAGCTCACGCAGGACCGTGGCGCACCGGGTGATCTGTTCGACCGGGACGTTCTCCTGCTGGGTGTGGGCCAGCAGCGGGTCGCCGGGGCCGTAGTTGACCGCGGGGATGCCCAGCGCGGCGAAGCGGGCCACGTCGGTCCAGCCGAGCTTGGCCAGCGGCTGCCCGCCCGCCGCCGCGATCAGGGACTTCGCCGCCGGGGCGTTCAGGCCGGGCAGCGCGCCCGCCGCGGCGTCGACGACGGTCAGGTCGAACCCGGCGAACACCTCCCGCAGGTAGGCCTCGGCCTGCTCGACGGACCGGTCGGGGGCGAACCGGAAGTTGACCCGCAGCGCCGCCGCGTCGGGGACCACGTTGCCGGACACGCCGCCGCTGATGTGCACGGCCTGCAGGCCCTCGCGGTAGGTGCACCCGTCGATGTCGACCACGCGCGACTCGTAGGCGGTCAGGACCGCGAGCGCCGCGCCGAGCGCGTGGATCGCGTTGACACCCATCCAGCCCCGCGCGGTGTGCGCGCGGACGCCCGACGTGCGCAGCTCGACGCGCATCGTGCCCTGGCAGCCCGCCTCGACCACCCCGTTGGACGGCTCGCACACGACCGCGAGGTCACCCGCCATCCAGTCGGGCAGCTCCCGCTCGACGCGGCCGAGACCGTTGCGCACGGCCTCGATCTCCTCGCACTCGTAGAAGAGGAACGTCAGGTCGTGGGTCGGCTCGGCGACGGTGGCGGCCAGGTGCAGCATGACCGCGTCACCGCCCTTCATGTCGACGGTGCCGAGGCCGTGCAGCACCCCGTCGGTGCGGCGGCTGGGCAGGTTGTCGTTGACCGGCACGGTGTCGAGGTGTCCCGCGAAGACCACCCGCGTCGGCCTGCCGAGATTGGTCCTGGCCAGGACGTTGTTGCCGAGCCGCACGATCTCCAGCCAGGGCGCTTGAGCCCGCAGCGCCGCCTCGATGGCGTCGGCGATGGCTTGCTCGTCCTCGGACACGCTGGGGATGTCCACCAGCGCGGCGGTCAGGTCGATGGGGTCGGCGGTGAGATCCAGCGCAACGGTCACGGTCAGGAACCCTAATCCACGTGGATTTGTGCGGACCACGTGACAATCTGTGGTGGGGCCAAGCGGAACATCACCATCCAGCTCGACGAGAGCGTCATCCGAGACGCGAAGGTCCTCGCCGCGCATCGAGGCACCTCAGTCAGCGCGCTTTTAGCCCAGCAGGTGGCCGAGATGACGACCAAGGCCTCGCGATTTGAAGAGGCGAAGCGCCGGGGGCTGGAGGCTTTGGGCAGCAAGATCGACCGAGGTGGTCGGTCGTGGCGACGTGAGGACCTGTACGACCGCTGACCACGAGTGGTCCCACGACCTTCGTCGACTCGAACGTGCTCGTCGTGCGCAAGCCCGTGACCTAGTGATTCAGTACGGCCAGTGGTGCAGCCAGGACACCGATCTCCAGCTCCTCGTCTCGGCGAGCAGGATTCACCAAGACCACCAGGTGTCCTGGTGGGACGCCCTGATCATCGAGGCGGCACTGCGTTCCGGCGCGAGCACGCTGCTGACCGAAGACCTGCACGACGGCCAGGTCTTCGGCACGCTGACTGTGCGCGACCCGTTCCAGGGCGCGCGCTAACGTATGGGGCGTGAGCAGCGCAGATATCACCGAGACCAAGGGTGCCCACGGCGTCGGGCTGGCGACGGTCACCGCGGACGGCACCGTGCTCGACACCTGGTTCCCCAACCCGCGACTCGGGGCCGGGACGGCCTCGGGCACGCACCCCCTCGATGACGCCGCGGTGGCCGAGGAGTTCGGCGCGGGTGTCGCCGGTCTGCTCGGGCACGACGCGGCCCGGGGGGTCGACGTGGTCGCGGTTCGCACCAGCGTCGACGATCTTGAGGCGCCGCCCATCGACGCCTATGACGCCTACCTGCGGCTGCACCTGCTGTCGGCCCGGCTGGTCCGGCCACACGGGCAGAACCTCGACGGGATCTTCGGCCTGCTCGCCAACGTCGTGTGGACCAACCACGGCCCCTGCGCGGTCGAGGGCTTCGAGGCCACCCGCCTGCGCCTGCGCGTGGCCCGCGGCCAGGTCACGGTGTACGGGGTGGACAAGTTCCCCCGCATGGTCGACTACGTCGTGCCGACCGGTGTGCGCATCGCCGAGGCCGACCGGGTGCGGCTCGGCGCGCACCTGGCGACCGGGACGACCGTCATGCACGAGGGTTTCATCAACTTCAACGCAGGCACGCTCGGCGCGTCCATGGTCGAGGGCCGGATCTCGGCAGGCGTGACCGTCGGCGACGGCTCCGACGTCGGTGGTGGCGCGTCGATCATGGGCACGCTGTCCGGCGGCGGCAAGGAGACCATCAGCCTGGGCGAGCGCTGCCTGCTGGGCGCCAACTCGGGCATCGGCATCTCCCTCGGCGACGACTGCGTGGTCGAGGCGGGCCTCTATGTCACCGCTGGCACGAAGGTGACGCTGCCCGACGGCAAGCTGATCAAGGCGCGGGACCTGTCCGGCGAGTCCGGGTTGCTGTTCCGGCGGAATTCATCCACTGGGACTGTCGAGGTCGTCAGCCGGTCGGGTAGCGGCGTGGAGCTCAACACCGCACTGCACGCCAACGACTGACTACAGTGTCGGGATGACGACGGCACTGATGAGCCCGGTTGACCTGGGTCTTCCCGAGGAACCGCTCACCGCGGCCGCCAAGGACACCGCGGCCGCCCATGTCCGCGCCCGGCTCGACGAGCAGGCCAGGACCCTGGTGGAGAACACCGAGGGCGCCAGGGTCGGCACGGACATCGAGCACGTCCACCAACTGCGGGTGTCCGTGCGGCGGGCCAGGGCCGCGCTCAAGGCCGACCCGGGCAGCATCCCGGACGCCGACGCGCTGAACGCGGAGCTGAAGTGGCTCGGCTCGTCGCTGGGCGCCGTGCGCGACCTCGACGTGCAGCTTGAGCACATGCGCGCGCAGGCCGAGTCGTTCGACGACGACGAGAAGGCGGCCGTCGAGCAGCTGCTCGCGGGCCTGCTCGCCGACCGCAGGGCCGCCAGGCGGCGGATGCTGGCGACGCTGCGCAGCAAGCGCTACCAGGCCGTCCTGCACACGTTGGCCGCCGCCGCGCTGTCGACGCCGCTGCCAGCGGAAGGCGACGACGAGCCCAAGGACGTCCCGCTGGTCGACGTCATCCGCAAGCCGCACAAGAAGCTGATGAAGGACGCCGAGGCACTCGGCGAGGACCCGCCGGACGACGATCTGCACGCGCTGCGGGTGCGCGGCAAGCGCCTGCGCTACGCCGCCGAGATGGCCGCGGCCGCGTCGAAGAAGAAGATCAAGGTCCTGGTCCAGACGACCAAGGAGTTCCAGGACATCCTCGGCGACCACCAGGACGCGTGCGTCGCCGAGGACACCATCCGCCGCCTGCTCGCCGACTTCGGCGACGGGATCGCCGTCGACGTGGTGTTCGTCGCGGGCAGGCTCGTCGAGCGGGAACGCGCCCGCAAGGCCGACCGCCGCGCCCGCTGGCGTGACGCCCTCGCCGAGGTCGACGAGGCCGCCAAAGCCGTTCTAGGAGACTAGGCGGTCGGCTGCGGCTTGGATGCGCTCATCGGTGGCGGTGAGCGCTATGCGCACGTGCTTGTCGCCAGCGGGACCGTAGAACGTCCCCGGCGCGACCAGGATGCCCAGACCCGCGAGCCAGGACACGGTGTCCCACGCGGACTCGCCACGCGTCGACCATAGGTACAGCCCGGCCTCGGAGTGCTCGACGGTGAACCCCGCCGACTCCAGCGCCGCCCGCAGGACGACCCTGCGCCTGCCGAACCGGGCCTTCTGCTCGGCCACGTGCGTGTCGTCGGACAGCGCCGCCACCATGGCGTGCTGCACGGGGAGCGGCACGATCATCCCGGCGTGTTTGCGCACCTCCAGCAGGCCCGCGACCAGCGCGGGATCACCGGTGACGAACCCGGCGCGGTACCCGGCCAGGCTCGACGACTTCGACAGCGAGTGCACGGCCAGCAGGCCGGTCACGTCACCGCCGCACACGTCGGGGTGCAGGATCGACACGGGCTCGGTGTCCCAGCCCAGGGCCAGATAGCACTCGTCGGAGACCACGACCGTGCCCCGCTCGCGGGCCCAGTCGACCACCTTGCGCAGGTGCGCGACAGGCAGCACGCGGCCCGTGGGGTTCGACGGCGAGTTCAGCCACACCATCGCGGGTGTCTCGGGTCCCAGCGCCGTCAGCCCGTCCGACCGGATGAACGTCGCGCCCGCCAGCCGCGCGCCGACCTCGTAGGTCGGGTACGCCAGCTCCGGGATGACGACCGTCCGGCCCCGGGCACCGAGCAGCGTCGGCAGCCACGCGACCAGTTCCTTGGAACCGATCGTGGGCAGCACGGCGGCCGGGTCGAGCCCGGTCACCCCGTGCCTGCGCGCGAGCGCGGCGACGGCGGCCTCCCGCAGCGCGGGCACGCCGTGGGTCGTCGGGTAGCCCGAGATCTCGGCCACCGAGCCCAACGCGGCCTGGAGCAGCGGCGGGACCGGGTCGACCGGGGTGCCGACGGACAGGTCGACCACGCCGCCCGGATGCGTCCGGGCCCGGGCGGTGTGGTCGGCCAGCGAGTCCCAGGGGAAGTCCGGCAGCTCCGGGAAGACGGCGGTCAGTGGCCCTCACCCTGCGGGGGAAGCGCCTTGATCCAGTCCGGGTCGGCGCTGACCTTGCCGGTCTTCGACGCGCCGCCGGGCGAGCCCAGGTCGTCGAAGAAATCGACGTTGGCCTTGGTGTAGGCCGTCCACTGGTCCGGGACGTCGTCCTCGTAGTAGATGGCCTCGACGGGGCAGACCGGCTCGCACGCACCGCAGTCCACGCACTCGTCGGGGTGGATGTAGAGCATCCGGTCGCCCTCGTAGATGCAGTCGACAGGGCATTCCTCGATACATGCCTTGTCGAACACGTCGACGCAGGGCTCGGCGATCACGTAAGTCACTGCGGTCTCCTGCTCCTTCATGGTGTTCGGCGCGCATCGGGAAACTGCGCGACGACCGCCAGTATCTCTCGCCGGGCACTGGTTCACGCACCCGGTGCCATCTTGCTCACAGACCGGGACAACCGTCCCGTCTGATCATGCGGACCACGCCGAACCCGCTGTCCCGGCGTGCCGAGTCCCGGCAGACTGGTCCCATGACCCTCGGACCTGACCTCCAGCTCTCCGCGGACCGCGTCGCTGATCTTGTCGCCGCCATCGACGAGTCCGTCCTCGACGACCCGACACCCTGCCCGGACTACCGGGTACGGGAGATCCTCGGCCACATGGACGGTCTCACGCAGGCCTTCCGCGCCGCCGCCGACAAGGAGCTGGGCGCGCTCACCGACGCGAACCCCAACGCCGCACTCCCCACGCTGGCCGACGGCTGGCGCGACCGGCTCCCCGGCCAACTCGACGCCCTGGTCGGCGCGTGGCGCTCAGCCGACGCGTGGGACGGCATGACCCGCGCGGGCGGGGTCGACCTGCCGGGCCAGGTGGCCGGGATGGTCGCGCTCAACGAGCTGACCCTGCACGGCTGGGACCTCGCGGTGGCCACCCGGCAGCCGTACTCGGTGGACGAGAAGACCGCACGGGCGTGCCTGTCGTTCGTGGAGCAGTTCGGCGACGAGAACCGCGCGCCCATGTTCGGCCCCGCGCTGCCGGTCGCGGTCGGCGCACCGGTGTTCGACCGGGTCCTCGCGCTGAGCGGACGGGACCCCGATTGGACGCCGTGACCCTGGAATCGCTGTGCGCCGACGCCTGGCCGTCCCAGGTCGACAAGCCCCTGGGCGGCTGGCGCCTGCGCGCCAACGGCGGCTACACCGGCCGCGCCAACAGCGCCCTCACCCTTGGCGACCCGGGTGTGCCGGTCGAGTCGGCGCTGCGGACGGTCGAGGCCTTCGCGGCGGGTGAGGGGATCCGGCCGTGCGCCCATGTGGTGGTCGGCTCCCCCGCCGAGTCGGCGATAGCGGCGGCGGGATGGCGGGTCAACCTGGACCATCCGAAGGGCGCTGAGTCGTCGGTCTTGGTGAGTGCGTCACCTGCGGGCGGGCAGGCGGCTGAGGTGTCCGTGGTCCCGCCGGAGGGCTGGTTTTCGCTGGTCGTCGGCGGGGCGCCGACTCCGGCGCAGCACCACGTCCTGACGTCCGGGCCCCGGGTCGGGTACGCGTGGGCGGAGCGTGACGGCCGGCTGGTGGGGGCCGCGCGGGGGTGTGTGGTCGGGTCGGTGCTGCATGTGTCGGTGGTGGAGGTTGCGACCGATTTCCGCAGGCAGGGCATAGCCCGGACACTGCTCGCGGCGCTGGATGAGTGGGCGGAGTCGGAGCTACGGGTGCTCCAGGTCGCCGTCCACAACGAACCGGCGTTGGGCCTCTACACCGGACTCGGCTACCGCGAGTCGCACCGATACCGCTACTGGATCCCAGCGTGAGCTGTATTGATCTTCGAGATTGGGCAGACCACATGCGCCAGCGGGGACGCGTGGGGAACGATCGTCTTCGCCTACGTGTGACCCAGCCTCCGCCTGATCAGCGCCTGGTGCTCGTCAGATTGCACGGCATCCGAGTCGCCACCTCCGCGAATGGTCTCCTCGACCTTGGCGAGCGTCCGGTAGTACGAGCCCGGCTCGCGCATCTCCATGAGAGCCGTGTGCCGCCAGTCGCCCAACCAAGCGTTCAGGTCGCCGAGATCTTGGGACGCCTTCACACGCTCCACCACGACGCACCACTCACGGTCGAACTCGGCAGCCATCGTGGATGTCAAGCAAGCACGGATTGCCTTCGGATCCACCAGAGGTGAATTCGGCGCGGGGTCCGGATTCCCTACGGAAGAGGCCGCCGGAAGATCCTTGCGTGAACCACTCACGACGCCGCTCAGCCTGCCTCGACCGGCTGGTGGGTGGTGAGCCACTTGCGGCCCTTCTTGGCCGCCCGCTTCAGCGCCGACCGCTCGCCCAGGTAGTCCCCAGCCATCCCCACGACCGGCAGCATCCCGATCGCCTTGTGGTAGATGCGGCCCTGGGGGCGTTTGTCGATTTCGTCGCCCAAGGCGAGGAGGGTGCGGCCGAAGCGCCAGAGGGCGCTGCCTGCCGCCTTCATGGTGATCTTGCCGTGTTTGGCGGAACTCGCCGTGAGGTCTTCGGTCAGCGCGGCGGTGGCGGCGTCCTCTTCCTCGTCGGTGAGGTTGTCGCCGTGGCCCGCGGCCAGGTGGGGGTCGATGTCGCGGTCGAAGAGGACCGCGGCGATCAGTCGGACGCGGTCGGCCTGGGAGTGGAAGCCGTGCTCCGACGCGATGGCCGACAGCAGCAGGCCCTGACCCGCGGTGGCCAGCGCGTCCTGGATGGGGAGGCGGTCGGCCAGCGCGCCGCCGAGGCCGGGGACGGAGGCGAGCAGCACGGTGAAGCGGCCGACGCGGTTGACCCACCAGTCGGTGCGGTCGGCAGCCGACATGCGGTCCCACGCCTCGGTGCCGGGGACCTTGACCGTCTCGAGGCCGTCGAGCAGCTTGTCCCTGAGACCCCGTTCGACCTTGGCGAGTGCCTCGGCGTCCTCGACGTCTCCGGTGGACTTCTGCGCCGAGCGGGGCACGACGCGGCGGACCAGGCCCAGTGGGTCGGACTCGCGCAGGGCTTCGAGCATCGGGGTGGTCGCCCGGACGAACGGCCGCAGGACCGACACGACGTGCTTGTCGGTGATCGCCTCACCCACTGGTCTTCTCCTTCTGCGCGGCCAGCGTCGCTTTCGCCAGCACGTCACCGATCCGGACCGCGGCCGGGAAGGCCCCGGCGGCCAGCAGCAGGAGGGTACGCCAGTCGGCGAGGATGATCCGGTCGCCACCCGGGGTGATCAGCAGACACGCCAGCGGGACGGCGAGCCACGCGAACACCGGGCCCGCCGCGACGGCGGTCCGCAGGGAGAACCCGGCGGCCCGGTCGACCAGTCTCGGCAGCGTCAGCGCGGCGATGACCACCGTGATCGGGAACGGCAGCGAGCCGAGGTCGGGCAGCACCCGCCCGTCGAGGCGCAGCGGGAGGAAGAACAGTTCGACGACCGAGAGCACCGCGCTCAGCAGCAGCAGGCCGGCGTAGCGCAGGCGGTCGTCGCGGGTCACCGGTCGGCGCCCACGTGCGCGACCGGGGCGAGGCCGCCGAACAGGTCCACGTCGGCGTCGACGTCGGCGCCGCCCGCGAGCACGAAATACTCCGTGTCGACGACGGGCTGGGCGACGCCGTTGGACAGCGCGTAGCTGTGCTCGCCGTCCTGGCCCTGCCAGACGCTGACCTGCGTGGCGTGCGCCCGCAGCGCGCGCAGCTTGGCGGGCAGGTGGTCGGCGATCGACACGGTGGTGGTGATCTCGGTGTCGTCGACCACCGGCAGCTCACCGGCGGCGGGGAGGCGGAAGGGCAGGTCCTCGACGCCGACGAGGTCGGCGAGGCCCTGTTCGGTGGCCTGCCGGGAGGCCACCGTGTAGTACATCCGCAGCACGTCGGGCACCTCGGCCGCGGCGGCGACGGTGATCTCGTGCGCGCGGATGTGGTCTGGGTGTCCGTAGCCGCCGTCGGGCCCGTAGGTGATGACGACCTGGGGCCGCACGTCGGCCAGGATCGCGGCGAGCGCGGCGGTCTGCTCCTCGAGGTCACCGGCGACGAACGCGCGCGGGTGATCGTTGGCGGCGGTGCCGACCATGCCGGAGTCGCGCCAGCGGCCCATCCCGCCGAGGTAGCGGTGGTCGGAGACGCCGAGCGCGGCGCACGCGGCGCGCAGCTCGCCGACCCGGTAGCCGCCGAGCTGGTCGGCCTGGTCGGCGACGAGCCCGGCCAGCGACTCGGGGATGATCTCGCCCTCCTCGCCGAGCGTGCAGGTGACCAGGGTTACCTGGACACCGGCCGCGGCGTAGCGGGCGATCGTCCCGCCGGTGCACAGGCTCTCGTCATCCGGGTGGGCATGGACGAGCAGCAGTCGTGGTGGGGCTGTCAGCATCGAATTCAGCCTATGCGCAAAGTAGGGCGATGCCGGTGCGGGTCTACGCACGCACCAGCATCGGGACGACCAACGGGAGAAGAAGTCCCCCGACTGGCACACCCTACGGTAGGACGCTGCGCTCCTCGGCGAAGTGGCACGCGGAGAAGGTCGCGCCGTGGCGGACCAGCGGCGGCTCCTCGACCGCGCAGATGTCCTGGGCCTTCCAGCAGCGGGTCCGGAACCGGCAGCCCGACGGCGGGTCGACCGGACTGGGCACGTCGCCGGTGAGCACGATGCGCTTGCGCTGCCGCTCCTTCTTCGGGTCGGGCACGGGCACCGCGGACAGCAGAGCCTGGGTGTACGGGTGGGTCGGCCGCTCGTAGATGGCCTGCCGGTCGCCGATCTCGACGATCTTGCCCAGGTACATGACCGCGACCCGGTGCGAGATGTGCCGGATCACGGACAGGTCGTGGGCGACGAACAGGTAGGCCAGGCCGAGGCGCTGCTGGAGTTCCTCCAGCAGGTTGACCACGCCCGCCTGCACCGAGACGTCCAGCGCGGACACCGGCTCGTCGAGCACGATCATCTTCGGGTCCAGGGCGAGCGCCCGCGCGATGCCGATGCGCTGGCGCTGCCCGCCGGAGAACTCGTGCGGGTAGCGGTTGCGGTGCTCGGGGTTGAGCCCGACCAGCTCCAGCAGCTCGTCGACCCGGCGCTGCACGTTCTCACCCCGGCCGTGGAGCCGCAGCGGCTCGGCGACGACCTCGTTGACCTGCCAGCGCGGGTCGAGCGAGGCGTACGGGTCCTGGAAGACGATCTGCATGTCCCGGCGCAGCGGGCGCAGCTGCGCGGCACTGAGCGAGGTCAGCTCCCTGCCCTCGAACTTGACCGAGCCCGACGTGGGCTTGTGCAGCTGCAGGATGGCCCGCCCGGTGGTCGACTTGCCGCAGCCGGACTCACCGACCAGGCCGAGCGTCTCCCCCTGGTTCAGCGTGAGGCTGACCCCGGAGACGGCCTGCACGTGCCCGACCGTGCGCGGGATGATGCCGCCCCCGCGCACCGGGAACGACTTGACCAGATCGGTGACCTCCAGCAGCGGGGCGGTGCCCGCGCGGCCCGGTGCCGCGGCGGCCGTTGCGGGGTTCGTCATGAGTTGGGCCCTTCCTGGGACATGCGCTCCTCCACGACGGCCAGGTCCTCCGCGACCGGCATGTCGTGGTCGACGGCGGTCAGCGCGGCGGGGTTCTCCACCGTGCCGATCTCGTCGTGCTCGAACAGCGCCTGCGGGCGCCGCAGGGACGCCAGGTGCTGCCAGCGGTGGCAGCGGGTGAAGTGGTCGCGGCCGTCGGCCGGGGCCAGCGGCGGCTCGGTCTCCCGGCACGCGTCGATGGCCAGCGGGCAGCGCGGGGAGAACGCGCAGCCGGTCGGCAGGTTGATCAGCGACGGCGGCGCGCCCTTGATCGGGGTGAGCCGCTTGCCCAGGGTCGCCGGGTTGGGCAGCGAGCCGAGCAGACCGACGGTGTAGGGCATCCGCGGGTGCTCGAACAGGCCGTCGACCGGCGCGGACTCCACGACGGTGCCGCCGTACATGACCTGGACGCGGTCGACCATGCCCGCCACGACGCCGAGGTCGTGGGTGATCATCACGATGGCCGCGCTCGTCTCGTCCCGGATGCGCAGCAGCGTCTCCAGGATCTGGGCCTGCACGGTCACGTCGAGCGCGGTGGTCGGCTCGTCGGCGATGATCACGTCCGGGTCGTTGATGATCGCCATCGCGATCACCACGCGCTGGCGCATGCCGCCGGAGAACTCGTGCGGGTACTGCGACGCCCGCCGGTCGGGCTGCGGGATACCGACCAGTTCCAGCGCCTCGACCGCCTTGGCCCACGCGGCCTTCTTCGACACCGAGTGGTGCGCGCGGTAGGCCTCGGAGAGCTGCCAGCCGATGGTGAACACCGGGTTCAGCGACGTCATCGGGTCCTGGAAGATCATCGCGATGCCGTTGTTGCGCACGCTCTGCAACTGCTTGTAGGACTGGCCGACGAGTTCGCGGTCGCGGAACCGGATCGAGCCGGTGACCTTCGCGTTGCCCGGCAGCAGGCCCATGATCGCCATGGAGGAGACGGACTTGCCGGAGCCGGACTCGCCGACGATGCCGAGAACCTCGCGCGGACGCAGCGTGTAGGACACATCGCGGACCGCGCGGACGTCCCCGTCGTCGGTGGGGAAGGTGACGGACAGGTTCTCGACCGCGAGGACTGTGTCGGTGATGGTGGGATAAGTCATCAGGCACGCACCTTGGTCTGCCTCGGGTCGAACGCGTCGCGCAGGCCGTCGCCGATGAAGTTCACCGCGAGCGAGAGCAGCACGATGACCACGAACGGGCCCCAGAACAGCCAGGGCCGCGACGTGATCTGCGAGTAGTTCTCGCTGATGATCAGACCGAGCGAGGTGTCCGGGGACCGCACGCCGAGGCCGATGAACGACAGCGCCGCCTCGGCGAGGACGGCGGTGGCGACCGCGAGTGTGGCGTTGACGGTGATGCTGCCGATCATGTTGGGGATCAGGTGCCGGAAGATCACCCACCGGGTGCCCGCGCCGGAAGCACGCGCGGCCTCGATGAACTCTCGCTCCGAGAGCGACAGCGTCTCGCCGCGGGTGATCCGGGCGACCGACATCCAGCCGAACGCGGCCAGGATCAGCGCCACGGTGTACCAGCTGCCGTCGAGCCCGCGGACCAGGATCGCCGCGACCGCGATCTGCGGCAGGATGAGCATCAGGTCGGTGAACCGCCCGATGAGGGTGTCGGTGAGACCCCGCAGGTAGCCGCCCAGCGCGCCGAGGACGACCCCGACGAAGGTCGAGCCGAACGCGACGACCAGCGCGATCTGCACCGACAGCCGGGTGCCGCGGATGAGCTGGGCGAGCATGTCCTTGCCGGTCTGGATGGTGCCCAGCGGATGGTCCGCGCTGGGCGGCAGGTAGCCGCGGCTGCTGGTGTCGTCGACCGAGATGGTCCAGAACAACGGGCCGAGGAAGCCGAAGGACACGATCAGAAGGAACACGATCAGGCTGCCCACGGCGAGCCGGTGCCGGAAGAAGCGGCGCAGGATAAGAGTGCTCTGCTTGCGCGCCTTCGTCGTGTCGAACTCGCTCGGCCTGCCTGGTGCGGCGGGCGACGAGGGAACGGTGAGTGGATTAACCAAGGCGAATCCTCGGGTCGAGGAAGCCGTACATCATGTCGGCGACCAAGTTGAACACGACGACCAGGGTGGCGGTGACCATCAGCCAGCCCATCAGCATCGGGGTGTCGAACGAGCGAACGCTCTGCACGAGCAGCGCACCCATGCCCTTCCAGCCGAACACCGTCTCGGTGACGATCGCACCCGCGAGAAGAGCGGCGGCGTTGAGCGAGAACAGGGTGGTCACCGGGATCATCGCGTTGCGGAACGCGTGCCGGAAGATCACCCGGCGCTGGGAGATGCCCTTGGCCTTTGCGGTGCGCACGTAGTCCGAGTGCAGTGTCTCCAGCATCGACGCGCGCTGGAACCGGCTGTAGGCGGCGAAGCTGATCAGCATCAGGCTCAATGTCGGCAGCAGATAGGTGCCGGTGTACTTGAACACCTGCTCGCCGAAAGATCCCTGGAAGCCGCCCGCGGCCGGGCTGACGGTGCTGAGCCAGCGGTCCATGCCGAGGCTCTCAAGCACATTGTTGAACTTGATGCCGTAGTTCTTGAGGATCACCGCGACACAGAAGATCGGCATGGAGAACATCAGGAACGCCGTCGACGTCGCGAGATAGTCGAAGATCGAGTACTGCTTGACCGCGGCGAGAACACCGACGGTGACGCCGAGCAGGATCGCGAGGATCTCGGCGCCGATGACCAGGCGCGCGGTGACCCACAGGGCACGCGAGACCTCGGGGAAGACCTCTGCGCGCGCGGCGCCCAGCGCGATGCTGCGCCCCCAATCGCCCTGCACGAAGTCGACGATCCAGTCCCAGTAGCGGATCAGGATCGGCTTGTTCAAGCCGAGTTCGGCTTCCAGGGTGCGGATCGTCGCCTCGTTGACGCCCGGCTTGGCACGCAGCTCCGCGATCGGGTTGCCCGACGCGGAGACCATGAGGAAGGTGAGAAAGCTGCCGATCGCCAGCATCGGTATGGAGACCAGCAGCCGTCGGATGATGTAGCGGAACACGGGGTCACTCCTAAGTGGAGCCCAGGCGGCTGGTTGAGCCTGCTCGATCCCTGACCGGACGGTTGTGCGTCCAGCCAGGTCAGGTGCCCGACGAAGGGGCCGGACTGCTGGTCCGGCCCCTTCGTCTGTCGACCAGATCAGCCGCGCGGGGCGGCGGATCGACTACGAGGTCTTGACCCACTCGTTGGCGTTCCACAGCGCGCCGTTGTAGGACTGGAAGTAGACCTTGTCGATCCCCTTGAACGCCCACATGTTCGGCAGCTGGTACAGCGGCAGAGAGTAGTTGTCCTCCGCGATCAGCTTGTCCGCCTCGGCGAGCGACTTGCGGCCCGCCTCGGCGTCGAGGTTGCTGTTGGCGTCCTTGAACAGGGCGTCGACCTTGGTGTTGGTGTACGACGACCAGTTCTGGCCACCCTTGGTCTCATAGATCGACTTCAGGCTGGACTTGAACGGCGCGGACGACCACGCGAACAGCGCGATGTCGTAGTCACCCTTGCTCACCCGGTCGGCGAGGAACTTGGGGTCGGTGTCGTCCACGATCTCCAGGCCCGCCGCCTTGCACTGGGACTGGACCAGCTCGACGGTCTGCTTGCGGCGCGGGATGTCGGTGTGGCTGATCTTCAGCGAGACCTTCTCGCCGCCCTTGGTGGCGAACCCGTCGCCGCCGAAGGTGTAGCCGGCACCTTCAAGAGTCTTCTTGGCCTCGGCCGCGTCGCCCTTGTACTGCGCGTAGTTGTCGTTGTACCCCTCTTCACCCTGGAAGAAGGCGAGGCTGCCCAGCGGCTTGGCGCTCTCCAGAACCGGCTGGATCAGCTTGTTGGCGAGTTCCTCGCGGTTGACGCACTGCATGAACGCCTTGCGCACAGCCTGGTCGGCCAGCCACTTGTTCGTGAAGTTGAGGTCGAAGTGCTCGAACGACAGGCCGTTGGCCGCGCCGAAGACCACACCCTGCGACGTGAGACCACGCAGCCGCTCCGCGGCGTTGGCGTCGGGCTGGGCCATCGAGTTGACCTGGACCTCGCCGTTCTCCAGCGCCTGGGCCTGCGCGACCTGGTCGGAGATGCCGCGCAGCACGAGCTTGGCCGGACCGCCCGGCTTGCCCGTCCACTTCGGGTTGCGCTCAAGGGTGATCGAGTTGTTCTCCTCGAACGCGGTGATCGTGTACTGGGCCGAGCCCGGCATGAGCGCGGCGTCGAACCCGTTCCACTTGGTCTTCCAGAACTCGGCCACCTTGGCCAGCGTGGCGGCGTCGCCACCGGTCGGGGTCAGCTTGGTGATGTCGGCGACGCCGGTCGCCTTCTCCAGCACGTGGGCGGGAAGGACGTCGGTGGAGATGCCGAACAGGCTCTTGTAGTCCGGGAACGACGAGTCGAAGGTGGTGACGACCTCGGTCGGCTTCGGGCACTCGACCTTGCCGATCTGCTCGTAGCCCGTGGTGCCCGCCGCAGTGAAGATGTCGTTGTCCTCGGCGTCCTTGGCCTTGCCGGTCTGCGACAGCCACGCGAGGTAGAAGTCGTCGCAGTCCCACGGCTCGCCGTCGGACCAGGTGATGCCTTCCTTGATCTTCCAGGTCACGACCTGGTTCGGCGACGTGGCGGTGATCTCGACGGAATCCATCACGTCTTTGTTGAGCAGCACCTTGTTGTTGCCGTCGAGGATGTACGCGCCGGACAGCACCTTGATCAGCGCGAAGGTGTTGTAAGAGTTGTTCGCGTCGGCGGCGGCGTTGTTGTACGCGGTGAACGGGTTGTCCGTCGAGACGACGAACGTCGCGTCCGACTGGGCCACCTCAGGGGAGGTGTAGCTGTCGCCCGACTCGCCCTTGGCGATGGCCATGGCCGCGACGTCGCCGGTCGGCTCGGTCGCCCCGCCGCCGCCACCACCACCATCGGTGGAGCCGCCACACGCGCTCAGTACGAGCGACGTACCGACTACTGCCGCGAACGCCGACAGAGTGGATTTCTTAATGGACACGTGCCCTCCTAGCGCGAGGCCTGACGCAGCCGGTCCGGCTGGTCGGGGCCTACCCATCACGCCCCCAACGAATCGTTGGGCGGCGTACTAAGGGGGCACGCTAGGAACGTGAACGCGTCGGGTCATCTCCCGACCGTCGATCGTGACCAAAGGGTGACCGCCAGGCGACTAGGTGCGACGCAACCGTTACCAGCCGGTACACAGAGCGGAAACTTTGTGACTGTGCGTGGTTCAGGTCACTTGGCCACGCGACGCCACCCGGCGGCGCCGAGGAACGGACTTTCGAGCGGCGCGCCCGCGGCGACCCCGGCCATGTCGGCGCGCACGACGAGGTCGTCGGCCTCCTGGTAGAGCGGAAGGGTCAGTGTTTTCGCCCACAGCACGGGTTCGAGCTGGGCCAGCGCCTCGGCCAGCGGGACGGTGCCGGTCACCGCGGCGTCGATCGTGGGCTGCACGGCGGGGTCGCAGAAGCCGACGGGGTTGGCCGCGACCGGGACGGGCGACTCGTCGGGGCCGGGGCCGCAACCGAACCGGGTGGCCAGCGCGGTGGCCGGGTCGCCCGCGGCGGGCAGCGGCGCCACGACCAGGTCGACCGGGGAGGCCGCTGTGGAGACTGTCGGCAGTGTGGTGAACAACTCGGCGGCGTCGGGCGCCACCACCCGTGATGACACGCCTGCCGCGGTCAGCTGACGCTGCAGCTCACCGGCCATGGCGACATAGGCGGGGTGGCCCGCCGGGGCGGCGATGACCAGGTTCAGCGGGGCGGCGGGAGACGTCCAGACCCCGGCGATGCGGGTGTATCCGGCCTCGGCGAGCAGGCTCTCCGCGCGCGCCGGGTCGGGTCCGGTTCCCGGCCCGGTGGCCGCGTAGCCGGGCGCGGTTGGCGCGAGGACCTGGGCGTTGGCCTGGGTGCTCGCCGCGGCGCCGCCACCCGTGCCGACGGCGACCATGGCCGCCCGGTCGATGTAGGCGGCGACGGCGGCGCGGATGCGGGAGTCGGCCATGGCCGGGCTGACCGGGCGCAGCAGCACCGTGGCGACCATGGGCCTGGTCACGGTCGTCCGCGTGACGGCCGATTCGAGGGTCCCGATCGTGCCGATGCCCTCGGTGTCGAGCGCGGTCAGCGCGAGTTGGATGTGGCCTGCCTTGAGGGCGCCCGCGATGCTCGCGGTGTCACCCCGGCGCAGCACGATCCGGTCGAGCGCGGCGGGCGGGTCCCAGTAGCGGTCGTTGCGCTCCAGGATGACCTCGCCGCGGTCGCGGTCGATCGTCTTGATCGAGAACGGTCCCCCGGTGACCGGGAAGCTCTCCCGCAGGACGGTGGCCCAGCCGCCGGGGATGTCCTTGACCAGGTGCGCGGGCAGCAGTGACGAGAACAGCGACCGCCAACCCGGGTACGGCTTGGCGAAGGTCACCTCGACGACCCGCCCCGCCTCACGCGCGGAGATGTTGGAGATCAGCCGGTAGCCGACCCCGTCGATCACCCCGGGCGCCTCGCGGAGCTGCTCCCACAGGTAGACGAAGTCCTCAGCGGCGATCGGCGCGCCGTCCGACCAGGCCGCCTCGGGGCGCAGCCGATAGGTGACGGTGTACGGCTCGGCCTGCGTGACCTGCGCCGACACCATCAGCGTGGTGTCCAGGCGCGGTGTGCCGTCCGGCGCGGCCCGGAACACCGACGGCAGCATGACGGCGGCGAACGCGCTGGTGATCGTGGACTGGTCTGACAGCTTGTGCGGGTTGTAGCCGCCCACCACGCTGTCGACGCCGACCACGGCTTCCTTGAGGTTGACCGCCTTGGTCACCTCGGTGCGCGCCACCTCGGTGGTCACCAGCGGTGGAGGTGGTGCGTTGGTGCAGGCGGTGAGGCACATCGCGGCCGCAGCCCCCACCAGCACCCGGCTACTCGCGCGCACCCCTGCTCCTCCCACCTGGGTCGGTCGGCCATGGTCCCACGGCCGCCGTTTCGTCACCGGTTCGGCCCAGTCCCCCCGGCCCGCCCCCCACCAGGATGACGCAGGGGCGTCGCCGGAGGTTCCCGACGACGCCCCTGAGCGTCAGATCACAGCTGGACTACTTGGCGTCGCGCGCCTTCTCGCGGGAGCGGGTGCGGCCGCGGGTGGTGGCGTCGAGGATGGTCTTGCGCACCCGGACGAACTCGGGGGTGACCTCGACACACTCGTCGTTCGCGCAGAACTCCAGGGCCTCTTCCAGGCTCAGCTTGCGCGGCCGGGCCAGCGTCTCCATCACGTCGGCCGACGAGGACCGCATGTTGGTGAGCTTCTTCTCCTTGGTGACGTTGACGTCGAGGTCCTCGGCGCGCGGGTTCTCGCCCACGACCATGCCCTCGTAGACGTCGGCGCCCGGCTCGACGAAGAACGTGCCGCGGTCGGCGAGCTGGAGCATCGCGTACGCGGTGACCGGGCCCTGGCGGTCGGCGACCAACGAGCCGGAGTGACGGCTGCGGATCTCACCGGCCCACGGGGCGTAGCCCTCGAAGATGGCGTTGGCGATGCCGGTGCCGCGGGTCTCGGTGAGGAAGTCGGTGCGGAAGCCGATCAGGCCACGCGACGGGACGACGTACTCGACCTTGATCCGGCCGCTGCCGTGGCCGCCCATGTGCTCCAGGCGGCCCTTGCGGTTGGCCAGGAGCTGGGTGATGGCGCCGAGGAACTCCTCGGGCGCGTCGACGGTCAGCTTCTCGAACGGCTCGCACAGCTTGCCGTCGATGGTGCGGGTGACGACCTCGGGCTTGCCGACGGTCAGCTCGAAGCCCTCGCGGCGCATCTGCTCGACCAGGATGGCCAGGGCCAGCTCGCCACGGCCCTGCACCTCCCAGGTGTCGGGGCGCTCGGTGTTGAGCACGCGGATGCTGACGTTGCCGACCAGCTCGCTGTCCAGGCGGCCCTTGAGCATGCGGGCGGTGAGCTTGGAGCCACCGCTGCGGCCCTGCAGGGGCGAGGTGTTGCAGCCGATCGTCATCGAGATCGCGGGCTCGTCGACGGTCAGCCGGGGCAGCGCCACCGGGTTGTCGATGTCGGCCAGCGTGTCGCCGATGGTGATGTCCGGGATACCGGCGATGGCGACGAGCTCGCCCGCGCTGGCCTCCTCGGCCGGGACGCGCTCGAGGGCCTCGGTGACCAGCAGCTCGGTGATGCGGACGTTGGAGACCGAGCCGTCCTCACGCATCCAGGCCACGGTCTGGCCCTTGCGGATCTTGCCCGCGTGGATGCGGCACAGCGCGATACGGCCGAGGAAGCTCGACGCGTCGAGGTTGGTGACCAGCGCGCGCAGCGGAGCGTCGATGTCGGCGAACGGCGCGGGGATCTTGGCCAGCAGCAGGTCGAACAGCGGGTCGAGGTTCTCGCTGTCGGGCAGGCCGCCGTCCTCCGGCTGGTTCAGGCTGGCCCGGCCCGCGCGCGCGGAGGCGTAGACGACGGGCAGGTCCAGCACGGACTCGTCAAGGTCTTCGAGCTCGGAGGCCAGGTCGAGCAGCAGGTCGTGGGTCTCCTCAACGACCTCGGCGATGCGGGCGTCGGGCCGGTCAACCTTGTTGACCAGCAGCACGACGGGCAGGTTCGCGGCCAGCGCCTTGCGCAGCACGAAGCGGGTCTGCGGCAGGGGGCCCTCGGAGGCGTCGACCAGCAGGACGACACCGTCGACCATGGACAGGCCGCGCTCGACCTCGCCGCCGAAGTCGGCGTGGCCGGGGGTGTCGACGACGTTGATGACGATGGGGCCGTCGGGGGTCTGCCGCCGGACGGCGGTGTTCTTCGCGAGAATGGTGATGCCCTTCTCGCGCTCGAGCTCCCCGGAGTCCATGACCCGGTCGACCAGCTCGGCGCGGGCCTCGAAGGCGCCGGACTGGCGGAGCATGGCGTCGACCAGGGTCGTCTTGCCGTGGTCGACGTGCGCGATGATCGCGATGTTGCGCAGGTCGTTGCGGCGCAGACCTGCGGAGGTCGGCTCGGCGGTGGCGGTCGCTGTGGGCACGCGCGTGCTCCTGGTTCCTTCTCGGGCGTCGAAGGGCAGCCCGCAACCGTCGGTCAACGCTGATGGGGGCGCCCGCTGCAGCCGAAAGAGCTGCTGATGGCTATCCCAGGATACAGCGTCCATCCGTGTGACCAGCACCACGCGGCGATCAAGAAAGGTTAACCTAACCTAAGTCCCGTATTCGGCGTGCGGACGAAGGGTCGACAGATGGGCGGCGGCAAGGGCAAGACACCTGCGGATTTAGTCAAGCGACTGATGAAGAAGGGCAAGGTCAAGAAGAAGTGCTGCCGGTCGAAGTCGGCATGCTCGAAGTGCCCGATCCTCGCCCTCAAGCGGGCGAAGGTCGAGCTGGCCAAGGCCGCGTAGCTAGGAGCTGCGCTCCAGATTTTCCAGGATGGCCTCGTTGAAGTGCGCGAGTTCACGAGCTGTTCGTGTCGCCGTGAACGCGATCACGTCGTAGTGCGCGAATTTGCGCAGCGCGAACGGGTCGGTCGCCAGCAACGCGTTGAGCTTGTCCCGGTTCATCGGGCGGGTGATGATCACCCCGCCGGTGCGCGGGTCGCGACGCCCCGAGGCCAGGAAGTACCCGGCCTCGTACTGCTTGCCGATCCACGCGGAGTGGTCGGCCAGCACGTAGTCGATCTCTTCCAGCGGAGCCGTGTAAGTGATCAGTACGACGTACATGCCACAACGGTAAGCCTTTGCCGCGCCGCGCGCCGCGCGCTACCGTTCATCCGATGCGAACTCTCAACGTGTGGTGGGCCGCCGACCGGCGGTCATGACCCGTGCGTTGAGCAAACGACGAGGCCGCCCCCACCGGGCGGCCTTTGTGGTCTTCTGAGCGGGGCGGCCGCCCAAGGAGACCTGGAATGACCCGCCTGTCCGCCATCACCCCTTCTGGCCACGCCCACCTCGGCAACCACCTCGGCGCGATCCGCCGGTGGGCTACCCAGGGTCGCCAGGGTGACCTGTACTTCGTCAGCGACCTGCACGCGATGACGGTGTCCTACAACCCGGCCCGCCTGCGCGTGCTTTCTCGTGAGCTGCTCGCCGTACTCGTGGCCGCCGGGATCGACCCCGACCAGGTCTTCGTCCAGTCCGACCTGGTGCGGGAGCTGGGGGCGCTGAGCTGGATCCTGGAGTGCGCCTGCTCCTACGGCGAGGCCGCCAGGATGACCCAGTTCAAACAGAAGTCGGGCACGTCGGGCGAACCGGTGGGCACCGTCCGGCTAGGGCTGCTCACCTATCCGGTCCTGATGGCCGCCGACATCCTCCTGCAGGGCGCAGCCGAGGTCCCGGTGGGCGACGACCAGGCCCAGCACGTCGAGCTGGCCAGAACTTTGGCCCGCCGCTTCAACCAGACCTACGGCGACGTCTTCATCGTCCCCAAGGCGGTGACCCCGCCCACTGCGGCCAGGGTCCGCGACCTCACCGACCCCGGCCGGAAGATGTCAAAGTCCACACAGGACTCGGTTGGCGTGGTCTTCATCCTCGACGACCCTGATCTTGTCCACCGCAAGATCAAGCGGGCCGTGACGGACAGTCTTGAGCGAATGGAGTACCGGCCGACCGAACAGCCCGGCCTGGCCAACCTGCTGGAGATCCTTTCGGCGTGCACGGACACCGCGCCCGGAGACCTGGCTGCCCAGTACTCGACCTACGGGGCGTTGAAGGCGGCGACGGCGGAGGCAGTGGTCGAGGAACTGCGCCCGATCCGGGAACGGGCGCAGGAGTTGATCGCCGACCCAGCCGAACTCGACCGCATCCGCAAGGCAGGCGCACACCGTGCCGCTGAACGCGGGGCACACCGGCTGTCGTCGGCTTTGCGGCTGGCCGGGGTGGCTTGAGCGCGAAGGCGGGCGGACCCTCGGTCCGCCCGCCTTCGAAACGGGCAAGGCAACGCGCTCGTGGCTACGCGGGCGGCGGTATGACGTCCGGGCTCCGGATGACGCCGACAGCGGCCAATGTCGCCGAGTAGCCCACCGCACACCGCGTCTGCGGCGTTTCGCCCTCCAGCGGCCGAGAGCCGGTGAACGTCACCTTGATCCCCTGGTTCTGCGACAGCCCGACGACGACCGAGCAGACACCGCTGCGCTCCTCGAAGTAGGCCAGCGGCAGATTGGCGTCCACCCGCCCCAAGGGCTTGAACCCGGGAAGATCGGCGCGATAAGCCTCGACCAGCGGACTCCGATCGGCGTACGCCACGACGTCAAGGCTGACCGGACTCTTGTCCGCGGACTCGGCTGCCCAACCGCACGCGGGCTCGCCGTCAGCCTGATGTGCCCTGCCTTGGTTCGACCACCCGAATCCCTGATCGGCCAACACCCAGTCCCTGATCAATCCACATGGGTTCTTCCACCACGTGCCCAGGCTGACCGCCGCACGCACTGTGGGCGCGGCCTGCGCTGTGCTCACTGCCGTGGGCGGCGTGGTAGCCGGCTTCGGGCTGTCGACCGAACCGCCCGAACAGCTGCTTGCCGCGACGACGGCAAGAACCATCAACAGTTGCCTACGCATCCTTGATCACGTCCCCACCGCTGAGCGTCCAGGCGATCGGTCCGTCATTCCGAATGGCTGATCCGCCCTTCTCCGCGACGTATTTGGTTCGTTCGCCATCGACATCGCGAGAGAAACCGCTCTCCCGATCCCCATGAAAGAACCGCTCGTAGCGAAAATCTGGGCTGTCGACGTCCGTAGAGGACGGCAGTGGCTCGTACATCGGCACCGCCTCCGCGGATACCTCGTCAAGCTGGGCCTGGACATGCCTCCTGATGTTCTCCATCTCACCAAGGTTGGAGTCAGCCAGTCGCCGGTAGGCGCGTTCATACGACTGCCACACGTCCGCACCTGAGTCCCCGCCCAGATCAGCGGTGATCTCCTCAGCGGCGGCCCCAGTCAACGCTCCCATCGCGCCAAGGCCCGCGGCGAGGGCGGTTCCGCCGGTAACCGCACCCGCGACCGCGGCGAGGATTCCCGCACCCACCTTGATCCGCACCGCACGCCGTCGCTCGTCGTCATCGAGACGGTACTGCTGTGAGACCTCGATCCACTCCTCGACCAATGACTTCCAGCTCTCCCGAGCCTGGACCGCGAGCTTGTACGCCGACGCGTAGCCGATCAGCAACTGGTCGACGTGACGACGCTGGCCGTCGAGAAATCCTCTGACGTTGGACAGGTGCACACCGAACGCTTCCGCGGCCGAGCCGTCCCACTCCGACAACGACGCCTCGGTCTCACCGAGGAGACCTTCGACCGTTGTGTTGTGATGCTCGCCCCCCGCGACCACGAACCCGTTGAACGCGTCCCAGATCTTGGGTGGGGACAGCACCAGATAGTCGATGATGTCGATCCATATCCGGGTGTCGACGTCCATCGGCGTCCCAGGGAATCCGGACAGATCAGAGTCCGGGTCCATCATCTCGTGAGCGACAAGTGCGGCGTACTCGGACCGCAGCCGGTAGATCAGGTCTGCGATCAGGTTGTCGTCCGGCCATTGACTCTGCTCAGCCATCCGCGATCACCGCCCGTCGGCGCGCTTGTAGAGATATGCGATGTCGTGGAGGGCATCGCCGGTCGCCGCTACCACGGCGCGCGCCCGGTTCAGCCTCTCCCTCAGCAGGTCGTTGAGCCCATAGAACGCGGCCTCGATGCCCGGGTAGTGGCTCGGCCCACAGACCCCGTCGAACTTGCTGTGCGCGGCGATCTGGAGTTGAAGCTGGTCACCGAGAGCGGGCAGTGTCCTGTCCGCCACTCCCGCGAGCTGATCCAGGTCGGTGCGAAAGTTCCGGTCAAGCCTTCGTCTGGCACGTCTCCCCCTAGGTTGTGACCCGTCGAGGAGTATGACGCAGGCGAACACGCTTCGGAGCCGAACGGTCACGCAAACGCGTAGAACTACCTAGTGGTCGTGACCACTAGTGGTCCCGGACCGCCAGCGCCGCGGTCAGGGTGTGCAGGTCGCGGCGGGCGGCGGGCTCCAGATCGAGGTCATCCAGCTCCGCCCAAGCCGCCTCCGTCCGGCGGTCGATCTCGGATCGCACCCACTCCCGCGCGCCGGTTCGCTCGATCATGCCGGTGACCCGCGCGACCTCCGCGTCGTCCCAGTCGCCGGGGCTGGCGTAGGTCCGGGCGAGGCCCAGGTCGACGGACAGCGCGGCGACGACCGGGGCGCTTTTCTTGCGGGCACGCAGATCCGCGCCTACTGGCTTGCCTGTCACCGCCGGGTCGCCCCAGATGCCCAGAAGGTCGTCGACCAACTGGAATGCGACGCCCAGATGAGTCCCCCAGCGGTCGAAGCGGTCGACCCACTCGTCCGGCGCGCCTGCGGAGGCGGCACCCAGGGCGCATGCGCAACCAAGCAACACGCCTGTCTTGCCCGTGAGCATCGCCAGGCATTCCGGCACACTCACTGATCGGCGCGTCTCGAATTCCAGGTCGCGGTCTTGGCCCAGCGCGAGCAACCGGAGGGTCCTGGCCAGCGCGGTGACCGAACCCTTCTCTCCCAACACCTCGAAGCCAAGCGCGATCAGCGCGTCGCCTGCGAGGATGGCCATCGGGACGCCGTAGTGGGCCCAGACCGTGGGGCGGCCGCGGCGGTAGCGGTCGCCGTCCATGATGTCGTCGTGGACGAGGGAAGCGTTGTGCAGCAACTCGATCGCGGTGGCGGCGGGGACCGCGTCGCGGGGTGAGCCGCCCGCGGCGACGGCACTGAGCAGGGTGAACGCGGGCCGCAGGAGTTTGCCGCCGACCGTGGCCGTGTGTCCGCCGTGCTCGTCGCGGGCGCCGATCTGGTAGCCGCAGACCTCGGCGAGCCTGCCGCCCAGTCGATCGACGGCCGCGACCAGCGCGGGCGCGGTCAGGTGCCTGGCCATCGCGACACCTGGGTGCGTCCCCAGGCCGACGGCCGCTGGAACGCTCATCGTGGGTCCCCGATCGGCTCGACCAGGCCACGCTCCAGGTAGCCCGTGGCGGCGTCGCGGTAGCGGCGGGTGGTGGCCGACCAGTCGAGGTTTCCCCGCATCCACGAACGCATCCCGTCCAGGTACGCGCGCACATCCGCGGTCGGCCATGCCTCGATCGCGGCGCGTTCCAGGGTCAGGAAGTCCAGGACCCGGTCGCTGGTCCGGTCGGTCGCGGCCTCCGCCGCCGACTCCAGGTCCAAACTGGACTCGCACGCGGTCACCGTCACCAGGTTGTGGTACTCCCCCATCGACGTCTCCTTGTCCAGCGAGTACAGGTCGTTGACCCACCCGACCACGTCGCACGCCGCCCGCAGCGCGGCGGCGAACGGCTCGCTGTCATAGACCTCGGCGGGCAGGTCGATCCGTTCCGCCAGCTCGATGAGATCCATGCAGACGTACACCGCTCCCGTGTGCGGCCGCTTGTCTATATAGGACGCGACACTGGGAATCATCCCCGCGACCCGGTTCTCCGCCTCCCACCGCGCCGCCAAGCCGCCCGCGATGACGTGGTCCACGAACCGCCGCCGCCAGGTGTCCGACGCGCTGTCGCCGCTGCGACGCCACAGGTCCGCGAGTGCGGTGATGATCGTCGGCGCACCACGACCGGCGGGCAGGCCGGTGAGCACGCCGAACATCTCGGCCATGAACTCGGCCGTGCGGACCGGGTCGCGGCCGAGCAGTCCGTCGTCCAACTGGTCGTCGAGCAGGAACAGCCAGGCGAACCAGTCGGCGACCAGCGCGAGCGTCTCGGCATCGGCGGTCGGGTAGGTCACCGCGGCGAACCAGCCGAAGTCGGCCTGGGCGAAGCGGTCCCGCGACTGGGGCCGCACCACCAGCCGCTGCTCGGCCACCCACCGGTCCAGGTGGGCGATCGCGCTGTCGGCGTGCGGGTTCAGCTGGGGCTGGATCGCCTCGAACACCGACCAGAGCCGCCGCCGCGCCGGGGTCACCTGCGGTCCATTCTCAGGTGAACGCCACCCTTGGGGTGCAGCGTGATCAGCGGCTCGACCTGCACGTCGCGCAGCTTCTCCGGGATCACCACCCGGTACGCCTGGGTGATCATGGCCAGGATGATCACCAGTTCGGTCAGCGCGAAGTGCTTGCCGATGCAGTTGCGCGGCCCGCTGGCGAAGGGGATGTAGGCGTGCCGCGGCCGCTTGGCGACCTCGGCGGGCAGGAACCGGTCCGGGTCGAAGGTGTCCGGGTCGGTCCAGTAGTCACGGTGCCGGTGCAGGGTGAACATGTTGAGGTACAGGTCGGCCTTGGCCGGGATGCGGTAGCCGTTGATCTCGTCCTCCTCGACCGAGGACCGCATCGTCTGCCACGCCGGGGTGTAGAGCCGCAGTGTCTCGTCGACGACCTGACGGGTGTAGGTCAGCTTCAGCACGTCGTCGAAACCCGGCACCCGGCCGCCGAGCACGGAGTCGACCTCCGCCTGCAACTTCGCCTGCACATCCGGGTGCTGCCCGACCATGTACATCAGCCAGGACACCGTGTTGCTGGTGGTCTCATAGCCGCCGATGATCAGGTTGAGCACCTCGCGGTGCAGCTGCAGCGGGGACATGCCGGTGCCGTCGTGGTCGACGGCGTTGAGCAGCGCGTTGAGCAGGTCGTGGTGCTGTTCGTCGCTGCCGATGCGGCTGTCGATGACGTCGGTGACGTACCCGTCCATTGTCTTGATGATCTTCTTCAGCCGCAGGTGCCCCGGCGTCGGCCAGTTGATCGGCGGGAACGGGAACCGGAAGAACCCGCCGACGATCTGGTTCGCCTCCAGGAACATGTCCTCAATGGACTTGCCACGGTCGCCGATGTCGGCTCCGAACAGCGATCGGAACACGATCCGCATCGCGAGCTGGCCGAGCTCGGTGCTGACGTTGACCACGTCGCCCGGCTTGTACTGGGTGTCCCAGCGCCGAAGCATCCGGGAAGTCTCTTCGGTCATGTTCTCGGCGAACCCGGCCACCTGCGGCCGGTGGAACGATGGCTGCATGATGCGGCGCTGCCGCCGCCACGGCTCGCCGCCGACGTTGCCGATCAGGCCGCCGCGCAGGATCGGCTCCACCGCGCGGAAGAGGAAGGTGTTCTTGGTGTAGTTCTCGTGGTTGCGCACCAGGATGTGCTCGAAGAAGTCCGGGTGGTTGACCATCGCCATCTTGATGCCCAGCACGCGCACCCACGCGATGTCGCCGTACTCCTGGATCACCTTGTAGAGGAAGCCGACCTGGTCCTTGCGGATCGAGTGCACGCCGACGATCTGGTCGACCACGCTCAGGTTCGGGATCCGGCGCGGCCTGCGGATCGTTGGCACACCGCTCACCACGTGCCGCGGCGGCTTCTGGCTACTGTGGACGGTTCCGCTCGTCATGGTCGACCAGCCTTCCTGTCATGTGGCCGTCTCCGAGCGTGATCCTGCAAGTTGCGCATGGGCACCTCCGAGGGTGCTACCCCCGCAGGTAGACGCGTCCTTGTGTGTTCTGCACATTGCCCAGGTACGTCGTCACCGCCCGCACATGTCGGCATCCGTTGTCCCGGGCACCCGACGGTGGGACGGTGATCGTCACGATCCGCCGACGAGTCGGAGCCGACCATGACGACGAACATTTCCACTTCCCACGAACGACTTCTGTTCCGCCTCTTCGACACGTTCAACCGCTACGACGTCGAGGCGTTCGCCGCGTGCTACGCCGAGGACGCCGTCATGCACGACGTCGCGATCGGCAAGACGTTCACCGGGCGCGCGGAGATCGCCGAGTTCCTGCGGGTGTGGCTGGCCGCCAGCCCCGACTCGCACATCGAGATCGGCGAGCCGATCGTGGCGGGCGACCGGGCCTCGGTGACCTGGGTCGGCACGGGAACGCTGACCGGCGACTTCGCCCACATCCCCGGCGCCGTCTACGGAAGCACCGTCAACCAGCGCGCGGTCAGTGTCCTGCGCTTCGACGCCGACGGCCTGATCGTCGAGCACTTCGACTACTACGACATGTTCGGACTGTTGCGGCAGATGGGAATCATCCCCGCCGAGTGAGTCCAATCCCGCGATCGAAGGAGCACCCATGCAGACCGAACTGACCTCCGCCGACGTCGGCCGCTTCTTCGACGAGAAGGGCGACATGCTCGCCGCGCTGATGGGCGGCAACATCCACTTCGCCTTCTGGACCGGGGAAGACGACGACAGCACGTTCGCCGAGGCCACCGACCGGCTCACCGACCACATGATCGAGCTCCTGGCCGCCCAGCCCGGCGAGCGGGTGCTCGACCTGGGCTGTGGTCGCGGACGGCCTGCCGTGCGGCTGGCGCTGGCGGTGCCGGACGTGCGGATCGTCGGGATCTCGGTCAGCGCCAAGGACATCGCGGCGGCGACCGAGCTGGCCGCGGCGGCGGGCGTGGCCGACCGAGTGCGCTTCGAGCACGCCGACGCGATGACACTGTCGTTCGCGGCGGACTCGTTCGACGCGGTGTGGGCCGTGGAGTCACTGCTGCACATGCCGGACCGGCTGACCGTGCTGCGTGGGATCGCCGAGGTGCTGCGGCCGGGCGGGCGGCTGGCCCTGTGCGACATCTCGGTCGCCGAGCCCGACACCGAGGCGGGCCGCGCGGCGCTCGCGGAGACGCTGAAAGGCTGGATGGTCCACTCGCTGACCGATCTCGACGGCTACCGCGCGCTGATCGCCGACGCGGGCCTGACGGTCACCGGCGCGTTCGACGTCAGCCACCGCACCCGGTACTCCAAGGCGAAGGTCACCGAGCTGCTGGCCGAGACGGCCGCCGCGTCCGGGCTCAGTTTCGCCGAGATCGACCTGCCGCCGGAGGTGTGGGACCAGGCGTTCGCCGTGTTCGAGCAGATGGGCTACCTCGCCGTCACCGCCGAACGCCCGGCCTGAGGCGGCCCAGGTGTCCGACATCATCGGCTCGCCCGCCGAGCTGCGCGCGCTGCCCGCCGACGCGCTGCCCGCGCTGGCGGCGTCGATCCGGCGGGTCCTGGTCGACCGGGTCACCCGGGTGGGCGGGCACCTGGGATCCAACCTCGGCGTGGTCGAGCTGACCATCGCCCTGCACCGGGTGTTCGACTCACCCCGCGACGCGATCGTCTTCGACACCGGGCATCAGTCCTATGTGCACAAACTGCTGACCGGCCGACTCGACGGATTCGCCAGGCTGCGCCAATCGGGCGGCCTCGCGGGCTACCCGGCGCGCGCCGAGTCGCCGCACGACCTGGTGGAGAACTCGCACGCGTCCACCGCACTGTCCTATGCGGACGGCCTGTCCCGCTCGGGTCGCCACGGCAAGGTGGTGGCGGTTGTCGGCGACGGCGCCATGACCGGCGGGATGAGCTGGGAGGCGCTGAACAACCTGGACCGGCCGGTAGTCGTCGTCCTCAACGACAATGGCCGCTCCTACGCGCCCACGGTCGGCGGTGTGGCCGCGCACTTGGCCGCGCTTCGACGGGGTGAGGACGCCGACAACGTGTTCCGCGCGTTGGGCTTGGCCTATCTCGGCCCGATCGACGGACACGACCTCGCCGCGACCGAATCGGCGCTGCGGGAAGCGGCTTCGCTGGACCGGCCGGTCGTGGTGCACGTCGTCACGGCGAAAGGCCGCGGCTACGCCCCCGCGGAAGCCGACGACGAGGACCGCCTGCACGCCGTCGGCGCGCAGGGGTCCGCGAGCGGGCCGACATGGACTTCGGTGTTCGCCGCCGAGATCGCCGAGATCGGCGCGCGGCGGCCGGATGTGGTGTGCCTGACCGCGGCGATGCTCCGCCCGACCGGCCTGCACCGCTTCGCCGAGCGGTTCCCCGACCGCGTCATCGACGTCGGGATCGCCGAGCAGCACGCGGTCACCTGCGCGGCCGGGCTGGCCATGGGCGGGCGGCACCCGGTGGTCGCGGTCTACGCGACATTCCTCAGCCGGGCGTTCGACCAAGTACTGATGGATGTCGCACTGCACCGGCTGCCGGTGACGTTCGTGCTGGACCGCGCGGGGATCACCGGACCGGACGGGCCGAGCCACCACGGCATGTGGGACGCGTCAATCCTCCCGGTCGTGCCCGGGCTGCGCATGGCCGCGCCCCGGGACCCGCGGCGGCTGCGGGAGGCGCTGAACGAGGCGGTGGAGATCGCCGGGCCGACCGTCGTGCGCTACCCGAAGTCCGCCGCGGGTCCTGACATCCCGGCGGTGCGCCGGGTCGGGACGGTCGACGTGCTGCGGGAAGGCACCGACGTGCTGATCGTCGCGGTCGGGCCGTTGGCGCTGGCGTGCATGTCGGCCGCTGTGGAGCTCGCCGAGCACGGGGTGTCGGCGACCGTCGTCGATCCGCGCTGGGTGTCGCCACTGCCTGACGAACTCAAGGAGTTGGCAGCGGGACACCGCCTCGTGGTGGCCGTGGAGGACACCGTGGCGCCCGGGTCGCTGGGTTCCCGGCTGGCCACCGCGCTGCCGGGTACCCGGACCGCGACCATCGCGCTGCCCGCGCGGTTCCTGCCTCACGCCGAACGCGGCGAGCTGCTGCGCGCGACCGGACTGACCGCGGACGGGATCGCCGCGACCGTGCTCGACCTGTGTGCCCGGTACCGCCGGGCCGACCTGACGGAGGTGACCGGATGACCACTGTCGACCAGCCCACCGGGGGCGCGGTCTGCCCGATGTCCGGCCGGATCGACCTGGACGCGCTTGGTGCCGGGTTCCGCCACGACCCGCACCCGCTGCTCGCCGACGTGCGGGAAAGCGAGTCCGTCCGGCGCGTGGTGTTCCACGGCATGAACGCGTGGATCGTCACCCGCTACGACGACGTCCGGGCCGCGCAGGTCGACGCCCGGCTGTCGGCGGACCTGAACAACGCCCCCGCCGAGGTACGCGCGCTGCCGTGGGTCGCCGCCCCGCAGGCCCTCGGCATCGCGGCGAGCCTGGCCAACCTCGACCCGCCCGACCACACCCGCCTGCGCCGCATGGTCAACGGCGGCTTCACCGCCCGCCGCATCGACGCCCTGCGCCCTCACGCCCGCGCGGTCGCCGAACGCGTCATCGCCGACCTTCTCCCGCGCGGCCGGGCCGACATCATGGCCGACTACGCCGTCCCGATCGCCAGCCAGGTGATCATGGCCCTGATCGGCGTCACCCACCGCGACAGCGCCGAGTTCCACTACCAGGCGTCCGCGCTGGTCTCGACCGACCCAGCTGACGCGGCCCGCCTCCCGCAAGCGCTTGCGTGGCTGCAGGCCTACATCGTCGAACTCCTGGCCGCCAAACGCGCCACCCCCGACGACGACCTCATCGGCAGCCTCATCCACACCGACCACGACGGCGACAACCTCGCAGACGGCGAACTGCGCGCGTTGACGCTGCTGTTGCTGCTGGCCGGTTTCGAGGCCACGTCCAGTCTCATCGGCAGCGGAATGCTCGCCCTGCTGACCAACCCCGACCAACTGGCCGCCCTCCGCGCCGACCCGTCCCTGATGCCGGGAGCGGTAGAGGAGATGCTCCGCTTCGACGGCCCGTCACTGATGTCCCTGATGAAGTTCGCCATGGAAGACATCGAAATCGACGGCGTGCTGATTCCACGCGGAGACCCGGTGTTCCTGTCGCTGTCGACGGCGAACCGCGATCCGCGACGGTTCACGTGTCCGGAGGCGTTCGACGTGACCCGGGCGGAGGGCTCGCATATGGGCTTCGGCCACGGCATCCACCGCTGCCTTGGTGCACCGCTGGCCCGCATGGCCACCCAGACGGCGTTCAGTGTCCTTTTGGAACGCTGTGCGGACATCCGACTGGCGGTTCCCGCAGCCGATCTGGTCTACCGGACCTCACCTGCGTTGCGGGGGTTGAAGCACCTGCCGGTGCTGATCACCCCGGCTTGACGAGTCCGACGACGAACCTACCTACCGAGAGCGAAGGAACTCCCGAACCGGCGCCAGCAACACCCGGTCCGCCGGAAGCCACTCGACCGTGTGCAGCGTGCCCTCGGTCAGCCAAGCCACCGCCTGGTGGTCGTGCGGATGCGGCTCCCCCAACTCCAGCGTCGCCCCATAGACCCGCAGCACGAGATCGTCACGCAGAACCACGTCCGGCCCGACAACGCCCACCGGCGAAACCTCAACCCCCAACTCCTCCAAACACTCCCGACGCACAGCGTCCACATCGGACTCGTCAGGTTCGACCCGACCGCCCGGCAGTTCCCACAGACCCGCGGCCGAGGCTGGATACGCCCGCTGCTGCGCCAACAGCCGCCCATCCCGCACGATGGCCGCCCCCACGACCACCCGCGCCTCAGCCAACTCCGCCGCCCGGGCCACCGCGCGATCCAACGCTGCGGTCCACAACCGTTGGGGCAACGAGGGTCCACCGACATGCGCCAACCGGACGCCGTCAACGCCAAGAGCGACGATCCGCTGCCGTGACCGACCCACGTGGATCTCGTCGCCGACGCCGACCAAACCCGGCCGCGACGGGTCGAGCACGCCCTCGTCCCCGAGCGCGGCCGAAAGCGCCCGGCTCACCGCGCCACCCGCCAGACGACCTGGAAGCGGGCGCCGCCCTCCGGGGACTCGCTGACCCGCACCACGCCACCCCGGCGCCGCACGACCTCTGCCACCAAAGCCAGGCCCAGCCCCGTTCCGCCGCTCGAACGCGCCCGGTCGTCCTGGACTCGGTAGAACCGGTCGAACACGCGCGCGCGGTGTTCCTCGGCGATGCCGTGGCCGTCGTCGTCGACCACCAAGCGGATCGTCTTGCTTGACGCCAGCACCGTGACCGTCACGCGGGCCCGCGCGTGGCGGACGGCGTTGCGGAGCAGGTTGTCCAGCACCAGGTCCACTTCGGACGGTGCGGCGAACACCCAGCACGGGGTGAGCGGCAGGTGGGTCTGGACCGTCGAGTCGCCACACCTCGCGACCGCGTCCTTCGTGGCGATCACCAGGTCGACCGCCTCGGCGGGCGGCACCTCCCCCGCGTCCGCGCGGGCCAGTGCCAGCAGGCCGTCGACCAGCGCCGACAACCGTTCCGACTCGCGCACGACGTCGGCGAGGACTTCCTGGGACAGCTCGGGATCCGGGTGGGTGACCGCGACCTCGGCCTGCACCCGGATCGACGCGACCGGCGACCGCAGCTCGTGCGCGGCGTCGCCGGTGAAGCGGCGCAGGCGGTCCGTGGCCTCGTCGCGCCGGGCGAGCAGGGCGTTGAGGGCGCCCGCGAGGGAGCGGAGTTCGTCGTGGGCCTCCGGCAGCGGCAGCCGTCGCCCGGCGGCCAGCCTGCCCGCCGCCACCCGCATCCGCTCGACCGGCCGCAGCGACGACCGCACGGCCAGCCAGGTCGACCCGGCCACGGCCACCGCGACCAGCAGGGCCGCGACGACCAGCCAGTACAGCGCCTCGCCGTGGGCGGCGGCGTAGCCGACGATGCCGGTGCCGGTGACGACCAGCCGCTGGGTCCCGTCCGGCGTGCTCACCACCGTTCCCAGCCAGCGCACCGGCGGCGCGTCCTGCTCGCGCAGCACCGGCGTGCCGGACTTGAGTACCCGGATGTCCTGCGGCCCGAGGTCGACCGCCCCGCCGCCGTCGACCGGCGTGCCCGCGGTGTCCATGACCCGGACCTGGATGTTCGGCGACGGCGCGGACGGCGCCAGGCCCGCCTGGACGCCCTCGGTCGCCGACTTGAGCGACGCGGACAGCTCGGCGTCGGCCGAGCGGACCAGCAGCGGCCCGATCATCCGGCTGCTGACCACGGCCAACCCGATCAGGATCGCCAGCGTCACGACGGTCGTGACCGTGGTGACCCGGAACCGCATGGTGCGCCGCAGCCACAGCGCGCGCAGCTTCCTCACCGCGGCCGGGTGCCCGCCGGGTCGAGCACCTCGTCGATCTCCGTGGTGGAGGCGAGGTAGCCGTGGCCGCGCACCGTTCGCACGATGCCGTCGGCGCCCGCGGCGTCGAGCTTGCGGCGCAGGTAGCCGACGTAGACCTCGACGGCGTTGCGGGTCGCGGCCTGCTCGTCACCCCAGACGGCGCGCAGCAGGTCGTCCTTGGTGACCACGGCGCCCGCGCGGCCCGCGAGCACGTCGAGCACCGCGAACTCGCGCGGGCTCAGCGACACGAGTTCGCCGCGGAAGCGGACCTCGCGCATGCCGCGGTCGACCACCAGGTCGCCCAGCCGCACCTTGTTGCGCCCCGCGCCCTCCTCGGCCGTGCGCCGCAGCACCGCCCGGACCTGGGCGACCAGAACCACGAAGGAGAACGGTTTGACCAGGTAGCCGTCGGCGCCGAGGTCGAGCCCGTCGGCCTGGTCGACCTCGCCGTCCTTGGCCGAGACCAGCAGGACCGGGGTGCCGACACCTTCATTGCGGAGGTGTTCCAGCACCCGGTAGCCGGACAGCCCCGGCAGCATGATGTCGAGCAGGATGACGTCGAAGGTCCCGGTCAGCGCGATGCGCAGCGCGCTGGGGCCGTCGGCGGCCACCACCACGTCCATACCTTCCGCGGTGAGCCCGCGCTGCAAGGCCCGGCGCACACCGAGCTCGTCGTCGACCACCAGCACGCGAGGTTTCACCCTGCCATCATGGCCGCCCTGGCCGGATCCGCGCGGTCACTCTCAGCACGTTCTCAGCGTGGCGGTCGCTCTCAGCGCCATCTCAGCTCGGCAGGTGCAGTCTCAGTGGTGCGGGAACACGAACCCGAACAGGGGAGAAGAGCATGAACAGGAAACGGACGGCACTGACCGTCGCGGCGGCCGGCACGGCCACCGGCGTGGTCGGGCTGGTCCTGCTGGCGACGCCCGCGGGGGCGGGCACGGCGCCGCCCTCGCTGCCCGACATCACCGCGGAGGCGCTCGTCCAGTCGGTGCTGACCAGCCAGATCCCGGCGATGTCCGGCGCGGTCGAGGTCAGCAGCGACCTCGGGATCCCGATCCCCGGGCTGCCGCAGACCGGCGCGAGCGGCGAGGCCGCCCACGTCTACACCGACGGCCAGGGCCGCGCCCGGCTGTCGATCGACGCCGGCGACGCCGAGCGCACGGTCGTGCGTGACGGCAACACCACCTGGATCTGGAACTCCGCCGACCGCACGGTGACCAAGCTCGCCGACGGCGACCACGCCAAGAAGGGCGCCGAGACGCTGGCCGACCCGGCCACCGCCGCCCGCGAGTTCGTCTCGCTCATGGGCAAGGACAGCCTCATCACCGTCGACGGCACCGCCCGCGTCGCCGACCGGCCGGTCTACCAGCTGGTCCTGACGCCCAAGCCGACCGAGCGCACGCTGCTGCGCGAGGTCCGGATCGCGGTCGACTCCGAGACCCGGCTCCCGCTGCGGCTGGAGGTCCTGGCCAACGGCCAGGCCACGCCCGCGGTGCGGATCGGCTTCACCGAGTTCAGCACCGGCGCCCAGGACCCGGGGCTGTTCCAGTACACCCCGCCCGCCGGGGTGAAGGTCGTCGAGGAGAAGGCGGGCCAGGACAAGGCCGACCGCAAGCCCTCGCAGGCCGAGCAGGACATGTTCGCCCAGTTCGACGCGAAGGTCGTCGGCGAGGGCTGGGACACCGTGCTCGTCGGCAAGATCCCGGCTGAGGCGCTGAAGTCCACTGCACCGAACCCGCGCGGCGGCGCCGACATGGACGCCACCTCCTTCCTCAAGCAGCTCGGCAAGGAGGTCTCGGGTCCGTTCGGCACCGGGTACGTCATCACCACCAAGGTCGGCACCGCGCTGGTGACGACCGACGGCCGCGCCGCGCTGGGCGCCGTGCCGCAGCAGGTGCTCGTCGACGCGCTGGGACAGAAGTGACCCGCGGTTCCGAGCAGGGGGTGGTCGCGGCCGACGCCGCGGCCGCCCCGCTCGCCGCCAGGACGCGCGGATTGCGCAAGGTCTACCGCGGCACGGTCGCGGTCGACAATGTCGATCTGGACGTCCCGATGGGCGCGGTGTTGGGGATGCTCGGCCCCAACGGCTCCGGCAAGACCACCACGATCCGGATGCTCCTCGGGCTGGTCATGCCCACCGCGGGCGAGGTCGAACTGCTCGGCCACAAGCTGCCGGAAGGCGCCGCGCTCGCGCTGCCCGAGGTCGGCGCACTGGTCGAGAGCCCCGGCTTCCATTCATTCCTCTCCGGTCGCGAGAACCTGCTGCGCATGGCCGCGGTGGAGCCGCACCTGGGCTCCAACCGCATCGCCGCGGCGGTCTCCGAGTCGCTGGAGCGGGTCGGCCTGACCGGCGCCGCCAACCGGCGCTACCGGGGGTACTCGCTCGGCATGAAGCAGCGCCTCGGCTTGGCCGCGGCCCTGCTGGTGCCACGCCGGGTCGTCATCCTCGACGAGCCCACCAACGGCCTCGACCCGGCGGGCACCCGCGAGGTGCGGGCCGTGATCGCCGACCTGCACGCGGCCGGGACCACCGTCCTGGTCTCCTCGCACCTGCTCTCCGAGGTGGAGGCGACCTGCACCCACGTCGCCGTGCTCAACCAGGGCACCGTCGTGGCCCAGGGCGAGCTGGCCGACCTGCTCGACTCGGGCAACGCGGGCCTGCTCGTCACCACCCCGGACATCACCCGCGCGGTCGACGCCTTGCGCGACAACCGCATCCCGGCCCGCGCGGTCCCCGACGGCGTCCGCGCCGACCTGACCGCGACCACGGCGCCGCTGGTGGTCGAGACGCTGGTGCAGGCCGGGGTCCCGGTCTATGAGGTGAAGCGCGACCGCACGGGTCTGGAAGACCTGTTCGCCCGGCTCACCGAGAACACCGAGAGCAGCCAGGACACCGACCTGTCCGAGTTCGAGTTCCCGATCGCGGAGGAAGCCCGATGACCGCCCCCACCGCGGACCTGGCCACCGCCGAGGTGTCCCGGCCGACGGCGCGCAAGGCCCCGCTGGTCCGCCTGCTGCGCTCCGAGCTGCGGATGATCCTGCGCAGGCCGCGCACCCTGATCATGATCGGCCTGCTCGCGCTGGTCCCCGTGATCGCGGGCATCGGCATCGCCATCGCCGCGTCCGGTGACGACAACGGACCGGTCGGCGACGGCATCGCCGCGCTTGTCGACGGCAACGGCCTGCTGCTGCCGGTGTTCGCGCTGGTACTGGCGATGAACATGCTCCTGCCGCTGACCGGCGCCATGCTCGCCGCCGACGCGCTGGCCGGGGAGACCGCCAGCGGGACGCTGCGGTCATTGCTGCTCGCCCCGGTCAGCAGGCCGCGGGTGCTGGCGGTAAAGGCGTTCGGTGTGGCGACGGTGACGCTGCTGGTGGTCCTGCTGATGTCGCTCACCGGCGCGGTCGCGGGCGTGATCCTGCTCGGCGGCGACGGCATGCTGACGATGTCGGGCACCCAATTGCCGTTCTTCGACGCCATCGGCCGCATCCTGCTGACCGCGCTGCTGGTGACCGTGCAGATCTGGGCGCTGGCCGCGATCGCCTTGGCCGTGTCGTCGTGGACCGAGCACCCGCTGATCGTCGTCGTGGTCGCGCTCGGCGTGGTCATCCTGTCGGGCGTGCTGAGCGCGATCCCAGCGCTGGACTGGCTCGACCCGGTGCTGATGACCACGAGCTGGGAGAGCATCCCGGAGGTCATCCGCGACCCGCTGCCCACCGGCACGCTGCTGGAAGGCGTCCTGCGGGCGGGCTGCTACATCGTGATCGGCTACTCCCTGGCGCTCTCGCGGATGCTCAGCCGCGACGGCTGAGCACGGCGATCCCGTCGGGGTCGAGGACAAGCCGGACCGGATCTCCCACGTCCGGCGCGTCCGCGATCCCGGCCACCGCGTCGACCGTCCTGGTCGGGGTCTCGACCACCAGCCGCACGTGGTCGCGGCGGTGCACGCGGGCGGTGACGGCACCCTCGGTCGGGCCCTCCCCCACCCGCAGTGCCGACGGCCGCAGCCCGACCCTGGCCGAGCCGTCCGGTGCCCAGGGCAGGGCGGTGGCACCGAACTCGCAGGTCAAGACCCCTGCGCTGACGGTGCCGGGAACGATCAGTTCGCAGCCGAGGAACCGGGCGGTCTCATCGTCGGCGGGCTCACGCCACACCTCGTCGGGCCGTCCCGTTTGGACGATCCGCCCCGACCGCATGACCGCGACCCGGTCGGCCAGGGTGAACGCCTCGTCGTGGTCGTGGGTGACGACGACGGCGGTGCTTCCCTCGGCGCGCAGCACCCGCGCGAGATCGATGGCGAGTTGTTCGCGCAACACGCGGTCGAGCGCGGACAGGGGCTCGTCGAGCAGCAGGAGCCGGGGCCGTGGCGCCAGCGCCCGCGCGAGCGCGACCCGCTGCTGTTCGCCGCCGGACAGCTCGGTCACCCGCCGCGCGCCGTATCCGTTGAGGCCGACCATGTCCAGCAGGTCGGCGACCCGGTCCGGCGATCGGTCGCCCCGCATACGGAGGCCGAAGGCGATGTTCGCGGCGACGTCACGGTGCGGGAAGAGCTGGCCGTCCTGGAAGACCAGCCCGAAGCCGCGCCGGTGCACCGGGACACCAGCCAGGTCCGCGCCGTCCCAGGTGATCGCGCCGGACGAGGTGGGTTCCAGCCCCGCGACAGCGCGCAGCAGGGTCGACTTGCCGCAGCCTGAAGGGCCCAGCAGCGCGACCACTTCTCCGTCCGCGACCTCGATGTCCACATCGGACACAGCAGGTATAGATCCATAGTGGACTGACACATCGTCGACCCGCAGCATCAGAACTCCCCCACCGACTGGACTCGCAGGCGTTCGACCAGCAGCACCGCCGCGACGGTCACCGCCATCAGCAGCGTGCACGCCGCGTACGCCATCTGGTTGTTCAGCTCACCCGGACGCGAGATCAGCCGCCCGATCACCACCGGCAGGGTCGCCGTGTCGGCCCGCGCCAGGAAGCTCGTCGCACCGAACTCGCCCAGGGCCACCACGAACCCGAAGGCCGCGGCCGCGAGCAGCGACCGGCCCGCCAGCGGGATGTCGACCTCGCGCCACACCCGCCACGGGCTCGCGCCAAGGGAGGCGGCGGCCTGGCGCAAGCGGTTGTCGATCGAGCGCAGGACCGGGAGCAGCATGCGGATCACCAGTGGTGTCACCACGAGCGCCTGCGCCAGCGGTATGAGCGCGGGGGATGTCCGCAGGTCGCCGGGCAGGGCGTCGAGAGTGATCAGGTAGCCGAAACCGACCGTCACCGCCGACACGCCAAGCGGGACCATCAGCGCGGTGTCGATCGTGTCGACCAGGGCGGGCCGCGCCCGGCCGCGACTCAGCGACACCAGCACGACCGCCGCGGTGACGCCGAGTCCGAGCGCCAGCAGCGTCGCGTCGAACGCGGCACGCAGTGAGTTCACGGCGGCGTCGAGGCCCGAGATCTGCAGGGAGCCACGGAAACCGGTGCCGGACAGCGCACGGTAGCCATCCAGACCCCAACCGTCCCCAGTGGACACTGATCGGACCAGCAGACTGACGATGGGGACCAACAAAGCGGCCACGACCGCGTAGGCACTCGCGGCCACGACCCACTCACGGCCCCGGGGCCGACGCACGACCTGGGTGCGCGGGCGCAATGTCATCGCCGTCTCCCGCCGCCTGCGGGCGATCGCCGCGAGGACCAGGACCGCGACCACGGCCGTCACCTGGATCATCGACAGGGCCGCGGCTCCGGAGAGGTCGAGCAAGTTTACCGTGCGCAGGTAGATCTCGGTCTCCAGAGTCCGGTAGCGCGCCCCGCCGAGGAGCAGCACGACACCGAAACTGGTGGCACAGAACAGGAACACGACGGAGGCTGACGACCCGATGGCGGGCCTCAGCGCGGGCAGCGTCACCGAGACGAACGCGCGCAGCGGGGACGCGCCGAGCGACCGCGCCGCGTCCTCGGCCCGTCGGTCGAGGTGGGCCCAGAGCCCCGACACCGTCCGGGCGACGACGGCGACGTTGAAGAACGCGTTGGCCAGCACGATCGCGAGCACTCCGCCGTCGGGCAGCAGGGAGCGGAACGCCAGCCCCACCACGACGGTCGGAAGCACGAACGGCACCAAGACCACCGCGCGGACCAGTGCCATCCCCGGCAGCGCGCAGCGGGCCAGCAGGAACGCCACCGGCAGCGCGGCGACTACCGCGACCAGGGTCGACGCGGCGGCCTGGGCCAGCGTGAACAGCACCAGCGACCAGGTGTCGGCCGCGCCGAGCACGCGCGTGACCCCGCCCTCGGCGAGTCCACGTCGGACGATCGCGGCGACGGGCCACAGGAAAAAGACCGCCAGGAACCCCAACGGAACCAGCGCGGCGACCAGCGCACCTGTGCCGCGCGGGCGGCGGGTGCGTACCCGCCGCCCGACAGGCCGCGGGCTCAGCCGCGAACGGCCGTGCGCCACTGCTCGATCCACCGCTCCCGGTTCGCCTGGATATCGGCGGCGGGCAGCGTCGCCGGGCTCTGCGGCGCGGGCGCGACCGCCCAGGCCGCGGGCAGCGCGACGCCCTCGCGGGCCGGGTAGACATACATCTTCTCGGGCACCTTCGCCTGGAAAGCCTCTGAGATCAGCAGATCGAGCACCTTGCGCGCGCCGTTGGTGTTCTTGGCCCCAGCGAGCACACCCGCATACTCGACCTGGCGGAAACAGGTGTCCAGCAGCGCGGCCGTACGCGGCTTGCCCGCCTCGTCCACCTCGGCCGACGGAGAGGACGCGTAGGAGACGACCAGCGGGCGCGGGCCCTTGCCGGACGAGCCGGAGAACTCCTGGGTGTAGGCCTCTTCCCAGCCCGCGACGACCTTCACGCCGTTGTCCTTGAGCCGGTTCCAGTAGCCCTGCCAGTCCTTCTGGCCGTACTGCGCGACCGTGGCCAGCAGGAACGCCAGCCCGGGTGAGCTGGTCGCCGGGTCCTCCACGACCAGCAGGTCCTTGAACCGCGGGTCAGCCAGATCCTCGAACGTCGTCGGCGCGGCGACCCCGCGCGCGGCCAGGCCCGCCGGGTCGATGTTGACGCACACGTCGCCGGTGTCGACCGCGGTCAGCCTGCCGCTGTCGTCGATGGCGAACCGCTGCGGGCCTTTGTCGGCCTCGGGGCTGCGGTACTCGGCGAAGACGCCCTCGGTGAGCGCGCGGGAGGCGAAGGTGTTGTCCACGCCGAAGGCGATGTCGCCGATCGGGCTGGATTTGGTGAGGACCAGCTGGTTGGTCAACGCGCCCGCGTCGCCGCTCTTGCGGACCTCGATGGTGATGCCCGTGTCGGCCTTGAACTTGTCGAACACGGCCTGGTCGAACTCGAACGAGTCATGGGTGACCAGGACGACCTTGCCGTCTCCCGTGCCGCCAGATTCATCCGAGCCGAACAGTGAGCAACCTGCGGTCAGAGCGACCGCGGCGGCGATGGCGACGAACTTGCGCATGGAACGTTTCCTCCTCGGGGCGTGGACGCACCACGAGGACCTTCCTGCGCTGGCATGACCCAGATCAGGTACGGACGGTCGAGGGCACGCCCCTCCTCTCAGCCCGCCTAGGCGGACTCCCGTGGCGTGACGAGCGTACGCCTGGGTCAGCGGCCAGTATTGGGGTCATGCCTGAACTGCTCAGTGACAAAGACATCGGCGTGGCGCTCGGCACGCTGCCGGACTGGCGGCTGAAGGAGGGTGCGCTGGTGCGGGTGGTGGAGCTGGACAGCTTCCCCCAAGCCATCCAGGTGGTGAACCGGGTCGCGGAGATCGCCGAGAACGACAACCACCACCCGGACATCGACATCCGCTGGCGAACGCTGACCCTGCGCTGCACCACCCACTCGGTGAACGGGATCACCGCACTGGACGTCGGCCTGGCCGAGGAGATCGACGGCGTCATCGACGCCATCCGCGGCTGACCCAGCCTCGCCCGGATCGTCCTATTGTTCAACGATTCTACAGTTGAACAATAGGACGATCCGGCATGCCGACTACTTGGTGACGATCGTCTCCGCCTGGGAGAAGTCGTCGCCGGTGGGAGGAGACGTACGCGTGATGTGAAGAAAGATCGTGCGTCCGTCGTGGCACGAGACCGCGAGCCCCCGAACGTCGCCGTCAACGTTGTAGTAGTCGACGCTCGCGATATCCGGGTGCCCGCTCGCCGCGAGGCGTTCCCGAGTCAGCTCTACAAACCGGTCACATCGCATCAGAAGGCCGTTCCTGGAATCTCGTATGACTTGTGGGCGGGAACACCCGGCCCGCGCACCTCTCGCACCATGATCGTCGCCCTGGCGCCGCTGGCGAAGTCGACGCGGACGCGACTGTGCCCGCGGTCGATGATCTGAACATCCGTGATCTCGGGATGATCACTCAGGATGTCTCGCAGCAGGTCGTCCAGTTCACGTATCCGCATGTGCCCTACCTTCTCACGCCGCTAGGAACCTACGCTCACCTTGGGACTGACGTCTGCCCGGAACCCGAACACGTATTCCGCGTGCCGGGCTCTTGGTGCCGACCGACCGTCTCGCCAGGGTTCGACGTCGCGCCCGCGCCGCAAACTGGACAACATCCGCCACCTGCCATGTTCACTCTCTCCTTCGTCAGTGGGTGCCCGCGGACAGGACGCCCGCTGCTTGTCCCCGCCCGTCATCTTGAGGCTGGCCAAGGTGGAGCGGTGCCCCCATTGGGGCTGACCTCCGAAATGCACTGCTCCCGGTCCAGGACGATGTCGAACACGTCGTGCACTCCGCCGCGGTCCAGGCATCGGCGTAGAGCACGCCGACGTGGTCTGGTGTTCGAGGTGGGAAGACCCGGCAGATCGAGTCGCCGCGGAGTCCGGTCTGGAGATCGTCGAACCAGTTCGGCGTCTCCAGTTCGGCGCCGAGCCGCCCATAGTTGAAGACCGCAATGGCGTCGGGAGAGACATGGCGCCGATACTCGGCACCTAGCCAGTCGGCGACCTCCTCCGGCGAACGGAGGACGGCAGCAGGCTGGACGTCGCGACGCTGCAGGCGGTGCCGAAAAGGCCCGCTGTGGGTTTGCCGGTGGGCGTGCCAGTGGAGGCCGCTGTCCTGCCAGACGTCCTCGATGTCGACGCGGCTACTCACTTTGTCGCCCCGTCGACCACAACCGATGGCCGGTTGGCACGAACGTGGTCGATCGTGGCTTCGAGAACCGCGACGAGCCGGTCCGCCGTATCGGCGGTCGCCCACTCGGCGATCAACCCGAGTGCGTACTGCCGGGCGTTCGCCGACAACGCGTCGAGCTTGCCCGCCAAAGCGACGAGGTTCTGCGCGAGATCAGTCGCCTCCGGCGTGGTCACGACGGCCACCGCCCGTCGTGCACCGAGCAACGACGTTCTGGATCTGTCCGCCCCGACGATCGCGAGATGACCAAGACCGCGTTCATGACACCACCTCCTGTGTGGAGGCGACGCTAAGAGTGACAGGAACTTGCCAGAGGTACGGTTTGTGCCCTCACTCGATCGAGCTAAGCGACCTTGAGGCCGATGGCGCCCGCCAGACCGTGGATGTCGTCACGCATGCCCGGCGGCGGCGCGTGGACAAGGTCGATCATCATCTCGCGGGCCCACCCGTTGTACCGGATCGTCTCGGGCGCGGTCCGGTGCGAGGCGTTGAGCAGCGCCCACACGGCAGGCCGCTCCCCACGCTGGTGATGCGCGCGGGCGATCTCGATCAGATGCCTCGCGCGCCGCGGGATGCTGGCGATCCGGTCGGTGTCGACACGACTAGCGGCCTGCAAAGCGTCGCCAGGGCGGCGCAACTCGACCGCGACGGTGGTGGCGTGCGCGGCCATGACCGGCACCGAGAAGCTCGACTGGATGTGCCGATATCCATCGCCCAGCCCACGGGCGACGGCGTCGGCGCGCTCCAAGTGCGCCCAAGCGTCCCCGGCACGACCGCGCCGAGCGTGGACGTAGGCGATCTCCGCCTCAAGTGCGCCGCTCATCCCCCGCCAGTCAACGGGTGCGCGATCAAGGTGCGGTCGCATCTGGGCGATGGCGTCAGCGGCCAACTCAACCGCCTCCTCCCACCGTCCCGCGTCGCGCAGCGCTTGGACCATCGCCCAGGCGCCGCCCGCCGCGACGTACGGGTCGTCGACCTCCTGGCCCTCAGTGAGCGCGCGGTCGGCGACCATCCACAGCAACTCCGGAGCAGGCTGATAGGCGACGTAGAAGTCTGCGAGCTGATACACGCCCGCGAGGACGCGTCGCGACTCGCGCCGCTCGTCGCCCGTCGTGGTTCGCACGGCACGCTGCGCGTCCCGGATGAGACTTGGCAGCAGCGCGCCGAGCTGTGTCCGATGGTCCGGCGAGGCATGGCGCACCGTCCACGCGCCCGCCAGACGGGACGCGAGATGGTTGATCGACGGCGGGCCCGCTGTCGGTGTGATCCGGTAGTCCGTAAGCGCCGCGCGGACATCGGCGAGGGCTTGGTGCTGCTCGCCCGCGTACACAGCGACCGGCACGGACAGGCCGTTGCCGGTGAGGGTCGCGAGGTCGTCGATGCCGAGTGCCTTCGCGATGCGCAGCATCATCGGCAATCGCGGCATCTGGATCCGGCCGGTCTCGACAGCCTTGACCCAGTCGGGCCCCCGGCCGACCAGGCCGGCGAGAACCGTCCGGGTCATTCCCGCACGCTCCCTCGCGAGCTTGATCCGCGCGCCGACGGGCAGACCCAACCCGGGGTGATCGCTCATCGCGGGACCCTTTCGCCGAGACGTCGACTCGCCAAGCCCCCGGCCCGCGGGCCAGGCTCAGCACCTCGCAGAGAGAGGTATAACTCAGCGTAGAGGCGCGATCACCTGCCGAGCAACGAAGGGAGCGACGGGGCATGACTTGGACAGCCCACCGCGTGGATGCCCTCACAGACCTTGTCGATGACGCTCGCACGGAATGCTGGCGGTGGGAGTGCCAGAGCGACTACTCCGCCATCGACAGCACGTTGATGCGGCGCTGGCGGGCGGGCCTTGGTCGGGATCCCGCCGCAGACGTCGACTGGATCGAGTTCGTCGGGCGGCTGCGCCGACGCGGTGTCCGCTTCGAGCGCCTGCGGATGCTGACCGACCCACCCACCGAGTACCTGCGGATGCAACTGGACTTCTCCGCCATGAACGTCACCGCGGGCGAGGACCTGCGATGGATACCGGCCGCGTCAGCGGCAGGCGCGCCCACTTACGACTTCTACCTGCTCGATGACACTGTCGCGGTACTCAGATTCGGCGCGACCGGCCACTTGACGAGCGTGCGCGTCTCGACCGACCCGGACTTGGTACACCACCATCGCGCGTGGCGAGACTGCCTGTGGATCAACGCCGTGCCGCACGACCGGATGACCGAAGTCTGGAAGGCCCAGCGAAGGTGACTCCCGAACGGCGCGCCGATCGTCCTATTGTTCAACTGTAGGATCGTTGAACAATAGGACGATCAACGGCAAGGATCAGCTGCGGAACGGGCCGGTTACCTCGTAGGTGATGCCGCCACTGCTGCTGCCCGAAGTCCCGCGCTGCGACGAGAAGTACAGGCGCTGGCCGTTCGGGGTGAACGCCGGACCAGTGATCTCCGACGACGACTGCCCCGTCACCCGCAGGAACGGCGCGACGACGTCATCCGGCGTGATCACGCAGATCTCCAGGTTGCCGCCGTCCTCGGCGACGAACAGGTCGCCGCTGCCCGCCCGCGTGATGTTGTCCACGCCGGTCAGCGGAGCCCCGCCGCCGACCACCAGCGAGTCGTCGTAAGCCAGCTCGATGGTCGAGTTGTTCGCGTTGTAAGCCCACACGCGGTTGTCGCCCTTGGTGGTGAACCAGCAGGTGCCCGCCGCGTACACGCAGCCTTCCCCGCCGTTGAAGCGCTTGGCGCCCGAGACCTGGTTGCGGGTGGCGGTCGGGCTGCCGTCAGGGTCGGACACGACGCCCCAGGTGACGGCGCCACTGGTCTGGGAGCTGGTGCCCTTCATGGCCTCCAGCGTGCCGCTGGTCAGGTCGCCCCACGTGGTCGGCTTGAACCGGTAGAAGCAGCCGTCGGTGGTGTCCTCGGTCATGTAGATGTAGCCGTGATCCGCGTCAGCGGCGCAGGCCTCGTGCTTGAACCGGCCCATCGCCGGGCGGGACACGGCCGGGTTGACGCCCCACGGGTCGGTCTCGAAGACCCGTCCGGTCGTCACTTCCTCGCACGACAGCCAGGTGTTCCATGGTGTCGCGCCACCCGCGCAGTTGACGTTGGTGTTCGACAGCGTGCGGTAGGCGCCGGTGATCGTGCCGCTGGAGTTGAACCTGACCGCGCCGACACCGCCGGTGCTGGAGACCTCGCTGTTGGACACGTAGATCCAGCCGGTGCCGTCGGCGAACACGGCGCCGCCGTCCGGGGCGGGGTGCCAGGTGTAGTTGGTGCCGGTGACCTTCTGTCCCGATCGGGCGATCACCCGACTGCTGAACCCGGACGGAAGCATGATCCCGTTGGCGTCCGCGGCCTGCAGTGCCCCATAGGGGCCGGGGCCGGGCTGAGCCGGTGCGGCGAAGGCGGGGGCCCAGGCGGCGCCACCGAAAGCGGTGGCCGCTCCGCCGATCACAGCGGCCCGAAGGAAGTTACGACGTTCCACGGTCTGACTCCGATCGTGTCACAGTACGTGTTCGCACAGTTTCCGTACGTGTCGCACCGTACGCGGGTCGGGTGAAGTCGAGCCGAAGAACGGATGCCGGAAAACAGAACGCCCGGCGAGCCGAGGCTCGCCGGGCGTCCCTACCCTGCAGAGGGTTTCCTCACCGGATCAGCTGGTCAGCGTCCAGCTGTCGATGTAGCCGGAGTCCTGCGTCGCGACGTCCTGGACGCGGAGCTTCCAGGTCCCGTTGCGCGCCTCGCTCGACAGGTTGACGGTGAACGTCTGGTTCACGTTGTCCGCGCTGTCGTTGCTCGACGAGTTCTTCAGGCGGTAGGCCGTGCCGTCCGGCGCGACCACGTCGATGACCAGGTCACCGCGCCAGGTGTGGACGATCGCGACGGCGACGGTGCTGGTCGCCGAGGCGTTGCCACCGCAGGTGAGCGCGATGGTGCTCTCGACAGTGGTGTTGTCCGGGACGTTGACGTTGGTGCCGTTGGTGGCCGGGGCACAGGTGCCACCGCCGCCGCTGGAACCGGTGGTCAGCGACCAGGTGTCGAGCTTGCCGGTGTCACCGGGGCCGGAGTCGTTGACCCGCAGCTTCCAGGTGCCGTTGGCGGCCTCGCCCGACAGGTTGACCGTGTAGTTCTGGTTGATGTTGTCGGTGCCCGAGCCGGTCTTGTTGTGCAGGACGTAGGTGGAGCCGTCCGGCGCGACCAGCGTGACGGTGAGGTCACCGATGTAGGTGTGGACGATGTTGACGGCCACGGTCGCGGTCGCCGAGGCGTTGCCGGTGCAGCCGGACACGGTCACCGGGGACTCGATCGTTGAGTTATCGGTGATCGTGTAGTCGGTGCCGTTGGACACCATCGAGCAGGTGCCGCCGCCGGTCGGGTTGACCGTCCAGGTGAACGACGCCGTGCCGGTCTTGGCCGGGCTGGAGCTGTCGGTCACCGTGAGGGTGACGTTGGACGTGCCCGCCGTCGTCGGCGTGCCGGTGATGGTGCCGTTCGACGCGCTGATCGACAGGCCTGCGGGCAGACCGGAGGCCGACCAGGTCAGCGGCGCGGTGCCGCCGGTGGCGCTGTTGGTCAGGTTGACCGCGGTGCCGACGGTGCCGGTCTGGTTGCCCGGGCTGGTCACGGTCGGGGCGCCCGGGGTGGTGGAGCCACAGTCGAACGCGGCACCGGTGACGGCCACGGCCGCCCACGCGGCGTTGACGGTGTTGCACTCAGCCGAGGTGTAGAGGTCCTTGGCCGCCTTGAGCGTGGCGGTGCGGGCGGCGGAGTAGTTGGTGTTCGAGGTCATGTAGGTCGACAGGGCGCGGTACCAGATCTTGCCCGCCTTGTCGTTGCCGATGCCCGCGACAGCCGGAGCGCCGGAACACGTGGGCGCGTTGCCCCAGGACGACTGGCCGGAGCCGACAGCAAGGATGTAGAAGAACTTGTTGCCGATGCCGGAGGACAGGTGGACGTCGATGCCGCCGACGCCGCTGTACCAGCAGCCCTTCGAGCGGCCGTCCTTGGTCGGGTCGTCCATGTAGCGCAGCGGCGTGCCGTTGCCGTTGATGTCGACCTTCTCGCCGATCAGGTAGTCGGCCGGGTCGGCGGCGTTGTTGGCGTAGAACTCGACCAGGGTGCCGAAGATGTCGGAGGTGGCCTCGTTCAGGCCGCCCGACTCGCCGGAGTAGACGAGACCCGCGGTCTTCTCGGTGACACCGTGGGACATCTCGTGGCCCGCGACGTCCAGAGTGGTCAGTGGCTTGTTGCCGTTGTCGCCGTAGATCATGCAGAAGCAGTCGGGCAGCCAGGCGGCGTTGACGACGCCCTGGTCGACGTGCACATAGGACTTGGCGCCCACACCGTCGTTGGCGATGCCGTTGCGGTTGTGGGTGTTCTTGTAGTAGTCCCAGGTCTTCATGATGCCGTAGTGCGCGTCGACGGCGGCGCTGGCGCGGTTGGCCGAGGTGCCGTTGCCGAAGGTGTTCGTCGACGAGGTGAACGAGGTGATGTTGGTGGGCGGCGAGCCGACGTTCAGGTCGCCGGTGCCGTTGCCGTCCTGGGTCTCGCCGTTGCCGCGGGCGGTGTCTTTCAGCGTCCAGGTGCCGTTGACCTGGCTGGTGCCGAGGCTGACGTCGCCGACCTGCTGGCCGTGGCCGACACCGTCGTCGGCGGAGTGGATGCCCTCGAAGCTGTGCAGGATCACGCCGGTGGCGGCGTCGACAAGCACGTGGCGGTAGTCGGCGTGGCCTTCGGCGTTCTTGCCCTTGACCGGGACCTTCCACGCCAGCTTGGCGACGTCGCCGAGCTGGTCGACCACGAGCCGCGAGTCACCCTGCGCCTTGAGGCCGGGGAACGCGGCCTCGGCCTTGCCGCCCGCCTGGAACCGGCTCAGGCCGGGGGCGGTCGTCAGCGAAAGCGGCGCCTGCTGGGTCAGCGACGCACCGGCGAACGACCCACCGGGCGCGTTGTGGACGATGACGTCACCACCGATGACGTCGAGCCCCTTGTACTGGCGCGCCATGTGGACGTGGGTGGCGCCGTTGGGGTCGGCGGAGGTGGAGATCTCGGTGAACTTGTCGTCGGACGAAGCCCGGACCGCGGCACCGTTCTGGGCGATCGCGGCCTGCGCGACCTGGCCCGCGGTGGCCTGAGCCGGGGCGGTGGGCGCGGCGTTCGCGCTGGTGGAGACCAGCAGCATGCCGCCGATCACGGCGGTGCCGATTCCGGCAGCGGTCAGCCGCCTACCCATGTGGGTGGGACGCATCGTTGTCTTTCCTCCTGAGCGCAGGGGTCGTCTGCCGCCCTCGTGGCAGACGGTGAGGAAGGGATAACGAGGCGGAACGCTAAGTCGCGGTGTTATGCGCACACCAGCATGGAATGAGTCAGCTTCTTACCAAATGCCAGTTCTCATAACCGATTAGACCGAATGGCCTACCGGTGAGTAGCCTTTGATCTTGAAGTTGTCCGACTTGCGGGAATTCTCCTGTGGACAGTCCATATTTCGGGAAGACTGGCAATAACCGCTGGTAGACAGATCGCGGAACCAGTGTTATCCGACTGTCCGATTCAGACGAATCAACCGAGGCGCGGCGGCTCGACAACGGGCCGGGTCCACCCACCGAGCACTCCAGCGGCCGCCCTATAGTCGGCCACCCCCGTGGAGACCGCGATGACGAGGTCATAGGCATCGTCTTCCGGCGCGTCCAGGTCGACCCCGTTGAGGCCGTAGAACACGAACGTCGCCATCCAGGCCAGGCGCTTGTTCCCGTCGATCAGCGGATGGTTGCGCGCGATGGATTCCAGGAGGACGGCGACCTTCTCGTCCAATGTGGAGTACGCGTCCTGCCCCATCAGCGAGGACTTCGGCCGGTGCGCGGCGGAGTCGAGCAGGCCAAGGTCGCGGACCTTCGGCACCCCAAGATCAACGGTCAACGCCAGGAGGTCATCGAGGGTCAGGTATTCGACGATCACTGGGCGAGGCGATCGAGAAGCGACGCGTACCGTTCACGCCCCTCGCGGGAGAGCGTGCCCACCCGTTCGTCGCGAACGCGACGGGCGGCGGACTCGGTGATCGCTCGGACCACGGCCTCGTGCTTGCTGACGCCTTGCGCTTCCGCCAACAGAGCCAACGCGCGCTCTTGCTCCTCGGTCAGCCGCAACGTCATCGCCATGCCGAAATGATACCAAAGTGGTAGCAAGACCAGCCAACACAAAAGCAACAGTGCCCGCCATCCGGACATCGGATGGCGGGCACTGTTCAGTCTCGGAGGTCAGCCGCCATGGGGCGGCGGTCTACGAGTTAGACGGGCACGACCCAGCGCTGGTTGGCCTGGTTGGTACCGCAGGTCCAGACGATCGGCCGGGTGCCGTTGGCCGAGTTGCTGCCGGGCACGTCGAGGCACAGCTTGGACTGCGGGTTGACCAGGGTCCCGTTCGCCAGGACGTCCCAATACTGGCCGCCGTGCACCCCACAGGTCCTGATCTCCAGCTGCGTACCCCGCGCGGTGGTGTTGGCCTGCAGACCCGCTGTCGACGAGCTGCCCACGATCGTCAGGCACTTGCCCGCGACACGCATGGTGCCATCGCCGGGCCGGGTCCAGTTCTGCGAGTTCGAACCACCCACGTTGCAGGTCCACAGGACGATCGGGTTGCCGTCGGTGACGTTGTTGTTCGAGTTGTCGAGGCACTTGCCGCCGAGGCCGGTGGCCTGGCCGGTGACCGGCCCGATGCGGGTGATGGGCCAGTTGGTGCCGGGGGCACGACCGATCGTGGGCATGAGCGACTGGAAGGTGGTGTAGACCGGCTTGGGCGATCCCCACGCCAACTGGGCGATGACGCGCAGACCGGTCGTGACGGAGCTCGCCGCCATGTTCTCGTTCATCGCCTGCGGGTAGTCGAACCAGAGCGCGTACTTGGTGCCCCGGTTCTTGGTGACGTCGGTGATGGTGCCCGAGGAGAACTGGTTGATGTCCCAGGCGTACATCGTCGCGTCCCACTTGACGCGGTCGCTGGGCCAGTACGTGGATCCCGGGGTGAAGTACGACTTCCACCCGTTGACGTTGAACACCGGGAAGCCCGCGTTGACCAGTGCCTGCGGCGACGTGCTGCCGCCGTTCCAGTCCTCGATGACGATGTCGTTGTGGACCGCGGTCGTCACGGCGTCCGCCCACATGCGCGTGGTCTTGCCAGCGGCGTTGATGTTGTCATCGAGCCAGTTCACGAAGGAGTGCAGGGCGTTGACGTCACCGTTGGACTCGTCAGCGCCGATGTGGAAGAAGGGCCCGGGGAAGAGGTCGAGCATCTCGTCGAGGAGATCCTTCACCAGCGGGCGGGTTCCCGGGTCGTTCAGGTCCATGCTGCGGGTGTTGCCGTAGCGCAGCTCGGGGTGCTTGGTGAGGACCCAGTCCATGTGGCCAGGGACATCAAGCTCAGGAACCACGGTGACGTGGTACTTCGTGGCCAGCGCGACGATCTCGGCGATGTCGGTGTCGCTGTAGTGCTCGGGCGAGACGACCTCGGGGTGGGACGCGCTGTCGATGCGGTAGCCGAAGTAGTCGGTCAGGTGGAAATGGAAGTAGTTGAGCTTGAGGTACGACATCTCCCGGATGTGGTTCTTGACCCACGCGGCGGACATGAACTTGCGTCCGACGTCGACCATGAAGCCGCGCTCGCCCTTGACCGGCCAGTCGACCGCGCTGCCCGAGTTGACGGTGTTGCCCTGGCGCAGCAGCTGGAGCACGGTGCGAGTGCCGAGGAACGCGCCGTCGTCGGTGGCGGACTTCGCCTTGACGCTGATCGTGGTCCCGATCGTCAGCTGGTAGCCGTTGGCCTTGATCCGGCTGTCGGTCGCGCCCGCCGAGAGCACGATGTCGCCCGTGACCGGGGTCGCGCCGTTGACGACCGTGACCGTGGTTCCGTTGAGCGCCTTGATGTCCTCGGCCAGGACAGCCGCCTCGTCGGCGAGCTGCGTGGTGTACGCGCTGTCGACCACGATGCGGCTCGTGCTCTTGAACGTGTACGCCGCAGCCGTGCTCGTCGTCCACGCCTGCAGGGCGGGAATGGTCTGAACGGTTCCGGCGGCGGAGGCCGACCCGGAGCCCGCGACTATCCCGGACGCGGCCAGAGCGGCGGCACCGAGTGCGACCGCGGCGCGCTTGAGGGATGACCGGTGATGACGTGGGGTGTTGTCCATTGGCACTCCTGCGGGGAGGCGGTCCGGTCGCTCGTTCTACGACCGGGAGCCGAGTTAATACAGGAGTTAAACTAATCTACTCGAACATGTCAACTACTTGTATGCAACGAGCGGAAAGAATCATGACCAGCGGGTATGGCCGCACGAGACAGTCGCGGCCCGGGCCCACACGCGGGACGTCGCGCAAATGAAGATCGACTTCAGGCGGGTCGATGACGGCGTGCAGATCGCTTTGGCGACCTCATGGCCGCCCGCGAAACGCCGCTTCAGCACTGTCGCAGCCCTACTCCGGCCGAGGCGGTACCTCCAGGATCGACGCCGTCCCGCCGACCACCGCGGTCTCGTACAGCGTGACCCGGTCACCCGGCACGAGGTGCGCCCACCGCGCCGGGGTCAGCGACAGGAGGCGTACCAAAGCCCGTGCGCCGGGCGCGAGGTCGGGAGCGAACTCGACCCAAACGCGGGCGATGTCCAACTCAGGTACTCCGTCATCCCTTCGGTGCCCGATGTCCCACATCGGCCGCAGCACCCCGGCGTGGCCGTCTCTTCACCGCCCCCGAAGCAGCTGAAGTCGGCACACATGCGGAATGGGCCGGACTCGTTGAGTCCGACCCATTCTGGTCTACATACCTGACATACGGCGACGAATCGACTACACGTTGAACCGGAATTCGGTCACGTCACCATCAGCCATGACGTAGTCCTTGCCCTCAATCCGGACCTTGCCCGCCGCCTTCGCCGCGGTCATCGAGCCCGTCTCCACCAGGTCGGCGAACGACACGACCTCGGCCTTGATGAACCCGCGCTCGAAGTCGGAGTGGATGACGCCCGCGGCCTGCGGGGCGGTCGCGCCCTGCGGGATCGTCCACGCGCGAGCCTCCTTGGGCCCTGCGGTCAGGTACGTCTGCAGGCCCAGCGTGTGGAAACCGGCGCGGGCCAACGCGTTGAGGCCCGGTTCGGCCTGGCCGACGGACTCCAGCAGCTCCAAAGTGGACTCGTCGTCCAGTTCGAGCAGTTCGGCCTCGACCTTGGCGTCAAGGAAGACCGCGTCGGCGGGAGCGACCATTTTGGCCAGTTCCTCGCGACGAGCGTTGTCCAGCAGGACACCCTCGTCGGCGTTGAACACGTAGAGGAACGGCTTGGTCGTCAGCAGGCTCAGTTCACGCAGCAGCGCCGTGTCGACCTCCTTGGCGGCGGCGAACAGCGTCCGTCCACTGTCGAGGATCTCCTTGGCCAGCTGCGCGGCCTCGGCGGCGGGCCGCGCCTCCTTGCGGGTGCGGGCCTCCTTCTCCAACCGCACGATCGCCTTGTCCAGCGTCTGCAGGTCGGCAAGGATGAGTTCGGTGTTGATCGTCTCGATGTCGGACAGCGGGTCGACGCGACCGTCGACATGCACCACGTCGGGGTCGTCGAACACGCGGATGACCTGGCAGATCGCGTTGGCCTCGCGGATGTTGGCGAGGAACTTGTTGCCAAGCCCCGCCCCCTCCGACGCGCCCTTGACGATGCCCGCGATGTCTACGAAGGACACCACGGCGGGCACGATGCGCTCGCTGCCGAAGATCTCGGCGAGTTTGTCCAGCCGGGAGTCGGGCAGCGGGACGATGCCGACGTTGGGCTCGATGGTGGCGAACGGGTAGTTCGCCGCGAGCACGTCGTTGTTCGTCAGGGCGTTGAACAAGGTGGACTTGCCGACGTTGGGCAGGCCGACGATCCCGAGGGTCAAACTCACGAAGAGGGAGTCTACGGACCCACTACCGGCCGGTCTCCCGCGCCCGTCGCGGACCAAACTGTTACCAACAGTTTCACCTGGCTTCGACTACTGATTGGTGCGCGTCGTAGTACGGACATACGCACCAATAGGTCCATTTGACCGGTAACGAAACCTCATCCAGTGACGATGCACGCACAACGCGCATACAAAGTCCACAGTGTGGACTGATTATTAGCCCAAATGGACGCTAGTCAATTAGGCACCCCTAAACAACACTCCGTGAGCGTCCTGCTGAGCTCCGCAGAACCGGAGTACCAGGCCGTCACCCCACAGCTCACCCTGCTGAGGAAGAAGGAAGAGGGATGATTCAACCCGAATGGCGCCGGCGCAGCCGGATCGCTCTCGGCGTGGCGGCGACCGCAGCGGTCGTCGGAACCATGCTGGCTGTAGTGCCGAGCGCTGGGGCTGCCCCTGTGCCTCAGACCCCGGCCCAGGCCGAAGAGGCCCCTGCAGGCCTCGACAAGCACGACCAGGAACTCCTCACCAAGGCAGAGAGCGCGGGCAAGAAGACCGTCCGCGTCCTGATCGCCACCAAGGACGGCGACAGCGCGCGCAAGGCCGACGAGCTCACCGCCGCGGGCGCCAAGATCCAGTACCGCGCCGACGAGATCGGCTACGTCCGCGCCGAGATCGCCACCGACAAGGTCGAGAAGGTCGCCAAGCTCCCCGGAGTCAAGGCCCTCGACCTCGAGGAGAACACCCCCCTCGAGGACCCGCGTCCGCTGGGCATCGAGGACCCGACCCCGCAGGACCCGCCCGGGTCGCACACCCAGCGGGTCAACCCCTACATGCCGACGACCGACACCAACGCGGCCGAGTTCGTCAACGACCACCCGACCTGGGACGGCCGCGGTACCACTGTCGCGATCGTGGACAGCGGCGTCGACCTGAGCCACCCGGCGCTCAACACCACGAGCACCGGTGAGCGCAAGATCACCGACTGGGTCACCTCGACCGACCCGTCGTTCGTCAACGGCAAGAACAAGGACGACGACGCGACCTGGCTGCAGATGACCAACAAGGTCACCGGCGCCAGCGTCGGCCTCCCGGGCGAGCCCGAGGTCCGCTTCGCGGAGTTCAACGAGCGCGACCCGCGCCTGGGCGGCGAGGTCGGCAGCGACGTCAACCGCGACGGCAACCCCGCGGGCAGCAAGGGCAAGTTCGGCGTGGCGTGGAACCCGACCACCGCGACCGTCTGGGTCGACACCGACCAGGACGGCTCGTTCGCCAACAACGCCGCGATGACCGACTACAAGGTCAAGTACGACATCGGCACCTTCGGCACGGACAACCCGGCGACGGCGATCAACGAGTCGATGCCGTTCGTCGTGCAGACCAACGTCGCCAACGAGGCCGTCAACATCGGCATCGTCTCCGGCGCGCACGGCTCGCACGTCGCGGGCATCGTGGCCGGTAACAGCCTCTTCGGTGGCCCGATGAGCGGTGCCGCCCCCGGCGCCAAGCTCGTCTCGCTGCGTGTGTGCATGTTCACCACCGGCTGCACCAACTTCGCGATGATCGAGGCGATGATCTACGCCGCTCGCGACGCGAAGGTCGACGTCATCAACATGTCGGTCGGCGGCCTCCCGGCGCTGAACGACGGCAACAACGCCCGTGCCGAGCTGTACGACCGCATCATCGACACGTACAACGTGCAGATGTTCATCTCCGCGGGCAACAGCGGCGCGGGCTCGAACACCGTCGGTGACCCGTCGGTGGCCACCAAGGTCCTTTCGGTGGGCTCCTACATCACCCGCTACACCTGGCAGAGCAACTACGGCTCGGACATGACCCGCTTCGAGGCGCTGCACGGCTTCTCCTCGCGCGGCCCGCGTGAGGACGGCGGCTTCAAGCCGAACATCATCGCGCCGGGCTCGGCCATCTCCACCGTCCCGACCTGGCAGAACGGCCAGCCGGTGGCGGGCACCTACGTCCTGCCCCCCGGCTTCGCCCAGTTCAACGGCACGTCGATGGCCTCCCCGCAGGCCGCCGGTGCCGCCGCTCTGGTCGTCGGCGCGGCCAAGGACAAGGGTGTCTCGCACACCGCCGCGCAGCTGCGCACCGCCTTCCAGTCCTCCGCCCGCTTCGTCACCGCCTTCGGCGCGTACGAGCAGGGTGCCGGTCTGATCGACACCAAGAAGGCGTGGAACCTGCTCAAGGCGAACCCGAGCACCACGGACATCACCGTGGCCGTCCCGGTCAACACCGCCCTGTCGCCGTTCCTGAAGACGCCGGGCATCGGCGTCGGCATCAACGACCGCGAGGGCGTCAAGCAGGGTGAGAAGTACTCCCGCGAGTACACCTTCACCCGGACCTCCGGCTCGGACTCGCCGGTCACCTACAAGGTCAAGTGGGTCGGCAACGACGGCACGTTCGCCTCGGCGAGCTCGGTCACGCTGCCGAAGAACAGCGCGGTCAAGTTCAAGGTCGACATCAACCCGTCGGCCACGGGCATGCACTCGGCGCTGCTGAACCTCGACAGCCCGATGACCACTGGCATCGAGCTGCAGACCATGAACGCGGTCGTCGTCGCTGAGCAGTTCAGCGCCGCGAACAACTTCACGGTGGTCAAGGGCGGCGAACTCGACCGCAACGAGACGCACTCGTACTTCTACAACGTCCCCGTGGGTACCCCGGCCCTCAAGGTCGACCTGCAGGGCGGCGGCGGTGCCGCGGGCGCGGGCCAGATCCGCTTCCTGCGCTTCCACCCGTACGGTGTCGGCGTCGAGGCCAACAGCTCGCTGAACTGCTACAACCCGCCGGTCCCCGGCAGCGGTTGCGACGGCGGCAACCCCGCCAGCCGCTCGCTGAGCAACCCGCAGCCGGGCGTCTGGGAGGTCGTGGTCGAGGCTCGTCGTACCTCCGACTCGGCCGAGGCCGCGTACACGCTGACCACCTCGGTGCTCGGCGCGTCGGTCTCGCCCAACCCGGACACCATCGCGTCGGCGACCATCGGTACCCCGGTCGCCCGTGAGTACACCCTGAAGAACCTGCTCGGCGCCTTCAACGGCCGCGCGGCGGGCACCACGCTGGGCAGCGCGAAGCAGGCTGTGCCGAGCATCGCCAACGAGGAGGAGCAGCAGTACCCGATCACCGTGACGCCGGGCTCGTCCCAGCTGCGGGTCAAGATCGGGTCGACCTCCGACCTCGGTGCCGACCTCGACCTGTTCCTCCTCAACTGCACCAGCGGCTCCTGCGTCCTCGCGGGCCAGTCGGCCGACGGTGACTCGGAGGAAGCGGTCACGGTCAACAACCCGGCCGCCGGTCAGTGGGTCGCGCTGGTTCAGGGCTACGCGGTGCCCGCGGGCACGACCACGTTCAAGTACCTGGACGTGTTCACCAACAACGCGTTCGGCTCGGTCACGGTGACCGACGCCAACGCTTCCCGCCCCGCAGGCTCCCAGTGGACCGTTCCCGGCACGGTGACCGCGAACGCGGCGCCCGCCGCGGGCCGGGTCCTGCTGGGCACCGTCGAGGTGCGGACCGACGCGAACATCCTCGTCGGTTCCGGTGACGTGGTGGTTCAGGCCGTCTCGTAACACCTGCTCTGGCAACACCTGACAGTCAGCGGAACGGGGACCTGCCTTCCGGGCAGGTCCCCGTTCTCGTTTCGTGCGAAAGTGGAATTGTAGAACAATAGAACGATCCACCCGGCGGACCGACATGTCTGATTTCTGCCAGACGGGCTCGTCCGGGCGCCGGCAGCATGGGTATGTGCTCAAAGACCCGGAACAGCGGTACCGCGCGGTCGCCGCCCGCGACTCCCGGTTCGACGGGCAGTTCATCCTGGCCGTGCGCACCACCGGGATCTACTGCAGGCCGTCCTGTCCCGCGTCCACCCCGAAGCGCCGCAACGTCGAGTTCTTCGCCACCGCGGCGGCGGCACAGATCGCGGGCTACCGCGCGTGCCGCCGGTGCCTGCCTGACGCCGTCCCCGGTTCGCCGGAGTGGAACCTGCGGGCCGACCTGGCGGGCCGGGCGATGCGGCTGATCTCCGACGGCGTCGTCGAACGCGACGGTGTCACCGGCCTCGCCCGCAGGCTCGGCTACTCCGAGCGGCACCTGACCAGGGTGCTCACCACCGAGCTCGGCGCGGGCCCCCTCGCACTGGCCAGGGCTCACCGGGCGCACTCGGCGCGGCTGCTCATCGAGACCACGTCGCTGTCGGTCGCCGATATCGCCTTCGCCGCCGGGTTCGCCAGCGTCCGCCAGTTCAACGACACGATCCGCGCGGTCTTCGCCACCACGCCGACCCAGCTGCGGATCGCCGCCAAGCGCTCGCCGCGCAACCCGATCCCCACCGCGGGCCGGGTGACGCTTCGCCTGGCCGTCCGCGAACCCTTCGACGCCGAAGGTGTGCTCGCCTTCCTCGCGGCCCGCTCGGTGACGGGCGTCGAGGTGACGGCGGAGGGTTCCTACGCACGGACGCTGCGACTGGCCAACGGCCCCGCCACGGCGTCGGTGCGCCCGGCCGCCGGGCACGTCGAGTGCACGCTGCG
>DATLIA010000096.1:0-19305 GCA_035540215.1 Actinokineospora sp.
GGCCTGGGCGGGTGGGGCGCAGACGACGACGAGGACGATCGCTGACAGTAGAGCGGCCCGCATGGTTCCTCCTTCGTTGGAAACCACATGGCCCCGCACCGATGCGGGGCCATGTGGCGGCACATTCCGCTGATCCCGACCGGCTACACCGGCAGGGTCCACTTCTGGTTGGCGCCGGTGTGGCAGGTCCAGATCAGCAGCCTGGCCCCGTCCGCAGAACTGGCGCCCTCGACGTCGAGGCACTTGCCCGACTGCGGGTTCTGCAGGGTCTTGTCCGTGCGGTGCACCCACTTCTGCGCGCCGCCGGTGTTGCAGGTGTTGAGCTGGACGACCGTACCCGCGGTGGTCGAGCCGCCGCGGACGTCCATGCACTTGCCGAGCGAACGCAGGGTTCCGTCGCTGGAGACGGTCCAGCTCTGGTTCGCGCCGCCGTGGCAGGTGTAGATCACCAGCGGTGTCATGTCAGCCGAACTGGCGCCCTGGATGTCGACGCACTTGCCCGCGAGTCCGACGATAGGTCCGGTACCGGTCGGCGGCGGCGGTGTCGTACCGGAGCCGTCGAGGAACGGATTGTCGGCGACGTTGTAGTGCGTCGCCAGATAGGAGTTCGCGGGCGGGCTGGTGTGGAAGTAGTCGTTCTTCCCGCAGTCCATCCGGTTCTCGTTGGCCCGGTCGGTGCAGATGATGCGCATCGGCGGGTAGTTCGGGCTGTCGGAGTAGCACATGACGTCGTACTCGTCGGTGCAGTGCGCGCCGCCGCTGGCGTTGGGCGCGTTGTTGTTCACCGCGCCGAGGTTGTGGCCGAGTTCGTGCGCGACGGTGTGCCCGCCCCAGCACGACCTGTCCGTACGCCCGAACGACGGACCGAAGTTGCTGCGGTTGCTCGCGATCTTGCGGTCGTCGCCTTGGAACTCGCCGATCCCGCAGTACACAGTGGAGTCTCCGAAGATCGCGTACTTGCGGTCGGTCCGGGTGTACCCGAGTGCCTTCAGCGCGTTGATGGTGCCGCCGAAACTGCTCAGCGCGGACGCGCTGATCTCGACGTTGAGGATCACCGGCGCGCACGCCGAGTTGTGCACGACCCGAACCTTCCTGGTGCCACCGGTCTGCGCGGCGCTGGCGCTGTAGATGGTGGCCATGTCGGACGTCCACTGCTGGAACGAACTCAGGTACTCGGCGTACCGGTTGGTCCCTGGCGGGTGGACGTACATCATCTGCACGCGCAGACCGCTGGAGCCGTCACCGATGCAGTCGACCGAGGCCGCGGCGAGGCTAGATGCCTCGGCCTGCACATGCTTGCCCATGCTGAAGCCCGGCGGCGGAGCGTCCGGCCCATGGGTGCACTTGTCGGTGCCGCGGACTCGGAGCAGGTTCCCGCATCGACCACTGGTGTCGCGCTCCAGGCCCGCGTAGACGAGACCGCGGGCGGGATCGTCGGCGGGAACGGCGGCGGGTTGGCTGGTGGCAACGGATTGCGCCTCGACCGCACCGTCGGTTATCACCACGACGACGGCGCTGATGCTCGCTAACGCGCCTATCGCTCGGATGTATTTGAGCAATCTGGATTTGGCTGACACACAAAACTCCTTTGCCGATGGGGACACTGGCAGGTTCCGCAACCGACGCATGCCGAATTCCCGCGATGGCGTTCGTCCGTTGTGGACGGCCGCGCGGCGGGTCATGAGAGAGAAGTTGCAGGTATGGGCGAGGCTACGAGCACGTTTGAACCGACGTCAACGCATTCGTAGGTCCTTTTCTTTGACAGCTTCCGGACAAGTTGTCAATCTCTGGAAACCTTCGAGGTTGGACACATATGTGCCGCTCCAACTACCTTTGTGTCTAGGAAAGCCCTTTCCTGACTCGCGACATGCCTATTGCCACATCCCCGGACACATGTATCTTCGACCCTGTACGGAGTTCACGTGAGATTGTTCAAACCGTTCATAGCCGCACTGGCCACGCTTCTCTTCGTCGGTGCCGCCGCGGTCCCCGCGCAGGCCGCGCCCAGGTTCCGCGTCCTGGTGTTCTCCAAGACCACGTTCTTCACCCACACATCGATCCCGGCGGGCAAGGCCGCGATCCAGAAGCTGGGCGTCGACCACAACTTCGACGTCGTGGTATCCGACGACGCCGCCCAGTTCACCGACGCGAACCTCGCGGGCTTCAACGCGATCGTGTTCAACAACTCCAACTCCAACGAGACTTCGGGTGACCTGCTCAACGCCGCGCAGCGGCTCGCCTTCCAGAACTTCATCCGCAGGGGCGGCGGCTGGGTGGGCGTGCACGCGGCGTCGGCAAGCGAGCGAAACTGGGCTTGGTACGAGGGTCTGGTCGGCACGATCTTCTCCAACCACCCGCCGTATTCCACGCCAGACGGCACCTACCCTGGGCGCATCAAGGTCCTCGACCGGGCCCACCCCTCCACCAGGAATCTCCCGGAACTGTGGGAGCGCGGGGAGGAGTGGTACAACTGGCGGACCAACCCGACGGGCAAGGTGCACACGCTCGCGCAGATCAAGGTCCGCGACGGCATCACCGGAACTCTGGACGAAGGCGTCGACCACGCGTACTCGTGGTGCCAGAACTATGACGGCGGGCGCTCCTGGTTCACCGCGGGCGGGCACGCCCCGTCGTCCTTCAGCGAGCCGTTGTTCCTGGACCACCTGCGCTGGGGGATCGAGTGGGCGGCGGGCGCCGCCGCAGGCGACTGCGGTGCGACCAAGACCGGCGGTTTCCAGCGGACGACGCTCGTGGGCCAGGACCTGGCCGACCCGTTCGAGCTGGCGGTCGCGCCGGACCGCAAGGTGTACTACATCCAGCGCACCGGGGCGCTGAAGGTGATCGACCAGTCGACACTCGCGGTCACCACGCTCCTCAACTTCGCATACACCCCACAGCAGACGAGCCAGTCCGACGGTCTGCTCGGGCTGACGCTCGACAAGGACTTCGCCACGAACAAGTGGCTCTACCTGCTGTGGTCGGACAAGACGGCCAAACAGCTGAACCTGTCCCGGTTCACCGTCTCCGGGAACTCGGTCGCCCTGTCATCGGAGAAGCGGCTGCTGACGATCCCGACGTTCCGCGACGACGGCAGCAAGGCCAACTCGCACATGGGCGGATCCATCACGATGGACAAGGCGGGCAACCTGTACGCCGCCATCGGCGACAACACCGATCCGTTCGCGTCGTCGGGTTACACCCCGATCGACGAGCGGGCCGGGCGCACCGCGTGGGACGCGCAGGGCACCGCTGGCAACACAAATGACCTGCGTGGCAAGGTGCTGCGCATCACCCCGCAGGCCGACGGCACCTACACGGTCCCGGCGGGGAACCTGTACGCGCCGGGAACCACGAAGACCAGGCCCGAGGTCTACGCGATGGGCTTCCGCAACCCGTTCCGCGTCACCGTCGACCCGCTGACGAACGCGCTGCTGGTCGCCGACTACGGACCGGACGCGCGGGCGGCCGACCCCAACCGCGGCCCGGAGGGCACCGTGGAGTTCAACCGCGTCACCAGCGCGGGCAACTTCGGGTGGCCGTACTGTGTAGGCAACAACACGCCGTTCAACGACTACAACTTCGCCACCGGCACCTCCGGTGCGAAGTTCAACTGCGCGGCGCCGACCAACACCTCGCCGAACAACACCGGCCTGACCACGCTCCCGGCGGCCAAGCCCGCGCTGGTGTGGTACGCCTACTCGGCGTCGGCGGCGTTCCCCGAGTTGGGCACCGGTGGTGGCGGTCCGATGAGCGGCCCGGTCTACGACTATGACCCGGCCAATCCACGAGCGTCCAAGTTCCCCGAGTACTTCGAGGGCAAGTGGATCGTCTACGAGCTGACCCGCAAGTGGTGGAAGACGCTGTCGGTCCACAAGACCGCCCAGACGTTCACCAACTCGCGGTTCGCCCCGACCAAGATCGGCGACCTGCAGTCGATCAACGGGATCTTCGACGGCATGGCGTGGATCCAGCCGTTCGAGGCCGAGTTCGGCCCGGACGGGTCGCTGTACACGATCGACTTCGGCGCGGGCACGGGGAGCGGCCGAGGCGGGACGAACGAGGGCGCGGGCATCTACCGGATCGACTACGTCGCCAACGGCGTGCCGCCGTCGGCGAAGATCACGGCGAGCAAGGACAGCGGGCCCGCTCCGCTGGCGGTGTCCTTCACCAGCTCGGGCTCCACGGGGACGAACCTGCGCTACGCGTGGGACTTCGACGGCAACGGCACAGTCGACTCCACGTCGGCCAACCCGTCCTTCACCTACACCACGCCAGGCCGGTTCAACGCCCGCCTGACCGTCAGCAACAGCGTGGGATCCGGGGTGGCGTCGACCGAGATCACCGTGGGCAACACCCGTCCGACTGTGACGATCAGCGTCCCCGACGGCGGTATGTTCGACTTCGGCGACGAGATCCCGTACACCGTGACGGTCACCGACCCTGAGGACGGCACCGCGATCGACTGCTCGCGCGTCGTCGTGCAGACACTTCTCGGCCACGACGACCACGCACATCCGCTCGACAACTACATCGGGTGCGCGGGCGTACTACCCACCGACGGTGCCGCGGGCGACGGCCATGGGCCGGGACAGAACCTCTACACCCGCGTCAGCGCGCAGTACACGGACAAGGGAGGCGCTGGCGGCACGCCGGCGCTGGTCGGGTCGACTCAGGTCAAGCTGCAGGTGAAGGACAAGGAAGCGGAGCACTTCAGCGCCACCGGCGGTGTGACCGTGATGGACCGGGCATCGGCGCGAGCGGGCAAGCGTCTCGGCGACGTCGACAATGGCGACTGGATCAATTTCGGTCCCATGAACCTGCGGAACATCACGTCGGTGACCGTCGGCGCGTCGTCCGGTGGACCGGGTGGCGCGATCGAGTTCCGCAGGGACTCGCCAACGGGCACAGTGCTTGGCAGGGCGACGATCCCGAGTACCGGCGGCTGGGACAACATCATCTCACCGACGGTCGACCTCGCAGGCGCGGCCGGGACGTTCACCCTCTACGCGGTGTTCGTGAACCCGACTCCCGCCGCGGGCACGGATCTGCTGGCACTCGACTGGATGCGCTTCAACGGCCAAGGGGTCAAACAGAATTCCGGAGCGTCGATCAACGCGACGGTGACCCCGACCATCGGCGTGCGCCCCCTCACGGTGAGCTTCACCGCGACGGCCACCCCGCCCGCCGGTCGCACGATTGTGGACCGGGAGTGGGACTTCGGCGACAACACCGCCACGGTCCACTCGCTCAACACGACACACATCTACACGCGCGCGGGTACGTACACCGCTCGCCTGATGGTCCGGGACAGTGAGGGCGCGCCACACATGGTCACGCGCGTCATCACCGTCACCTGACCGGTAGCCAGGTGGTGCGGTACCGGACCGCACCACCTGGCTCGATCACTTCCGTCGACGGCGCGACATAAGTTGAGAGTATTCAAGTTGGATTGACAGACTTTGCCAATTCACGATCGTACTTTTGATTGACTTTCGCCAATAGTCTTCCATACGTTCGGCAGTGGCCTACCGCGTCAACGGCCGCCTACCCCTCCCTAATCGTTCGGAGGCCCTGCAAAGATGCGTCTCAGAATCAAACATGCACTCGCGGTGATCTGTACGTCGATATTGGCGATAGTCGGCCTGCCGTCAACGGGCGCGCAGGCCCATCCCGAAGGTCTGCATGTCCTGCTGTTCAGCAAGACCGCCTCGGGCGCCTACCGCCACGACTCCATTCCGGCAGGCATCGTGATGTTCGAGCAGCTCGCCGCGCAACGCGGGTGGGAGCTGACCAAGAGCGAGAACTCCACGGTCTTCAACGACGCCACCCTCGCCACCTTCGACGTCGTGGTGATGCTCCAGACCTCAGGCATGGTGTGGGACACGGCCGCGCAGCGCACCGCGGCGCAGACCTACATGCGCAACGGCGGCGGTTTCGTCGCGATCCACAACGCGACGGATATGAATATCGAGGGCCAGTTCCCGTGGTGGGACCAGATGCTCGGCATGACCATGACCGCGCACTCGTCGATCGTCCAGGGCACGGCCAAGGTCGCCGACAAGGCGCACCTCTCCGGTCAGGGCTTGCCGGACCGCTGGACCCGTACTGAGGAGTGGTATAACTTCCAGCCGCCCAGCGCGCGTGGCAAAGTCCACGTCCTCGTGACCGCGGACGAGTCAACCTACGACGCGGGCCCGAGCAAGATGGGCGCCGACCACCCGATCTCGTGGTGCCGCAACTTCGAGGGCGGGCGCCTCTGGGCCACAGGTATGGGGCACCAGCAGTCCAGCTACTCCGAGCCGCTGTTCCGCACGCACATCGCGGGCGGTGTGGAGACCGCGGGCGGCAAGGTCGCGGCCGACTGCGGACCCACGGTGTGGGGCAGCTTCGAGAAGATCGCGCTCGATGAGACGACCATCGCGCCGGGGGCGGTCGACATCGCTCCCGACGGCCGAGCCTTCTTCACCGAGTACGGCGGCAAGTTGAAGATCTACAAGCCGAGCACCAGGACCACGGTGACCGCGGCGACGTTCGACGTCTATGGCGGCGGGCAGATCTCCGAGGACGGCCTGACCGGTGTGGCGCTGGACCCGGACTTCGCCACGAACAAGTACATCTACCTGATGTACTCGCCGAGGGAACCCGCCACCGAGGTCGCCCGGGTCTCGCGGTTCACGATGAACGGCGACACCTTGGACAAGGCCACCGAGAAGATCCTGCTCACGGTGCCGATGTGGCGGGTCAACGAGCCTGGCCACACGGGCGGCTACCTGACGTTCGGTCCGGGTAAGAACCTGTATATCGGTGTCGGTGACGACACGAATCCGTTCGCGTCGGACGGCTACTCTCCGATCGACGAGCGTTCGGGTCGTCAGTACTGGGACGCTCAGGGCACCTCGGCGAACACCAACGACCTTCGGGGCAAGATCCTGCGTATCCACCCGGAGGCCAACGGCACCTACACGGTCCCGGCTGGGAACATGTTCGCTCCGGGCACGGCGAAGACGAAGCCCGAGATCTACGCGATGGGCTTCCGCAACCCGTTCCGCTTCAGCGTCCACCCGACCACCGGTGTGATCTACGCGGCCGACTACGGCCCGGACGCGGGCGCGGACAACGCCAACCGCGGTCCGGGCGGCCTGGTCGAGTGGAACGTGATCAAGTCGCCGGGCAACTACGGCTGGCCCTACTGCGTCGGCAACAACACCCCGTACAACGACTACAACTTCGCGACGGGCGCGTCCGGCGCGAAGTTCAACTGCGGGTCGCCGACCAACACCTCGCCCAACAACACCGGCCTGACGACGCTGCCCGCCGCCCGCGCCGCCAACGTCTGGTACGGCAACAGCGCCTCCGAGGGCAACAAGTTCCCGGAGATGGGCTCCGGCGGCGAGGCCCCGATGGCCTTCCCGGCCTACCGATACGACGCGAACAACCCGTCACCGACGAAGTTCCCCGCGTACTACGACGGAACGCCGTTCTTCGGTGAGTGGGCGCGCAACTCGATGCACGAGTTCCGGATGGACTCGTCCGGGAACCTGTTGAAAATCAACAGTTTCCTGTCGAACATGTCGTTCAAGTCCCCAATGGACATGAAGTTCGGCCCCGACGGCTCGATGTACCTGCTCACGTGGGGCACCGGCTGGGACGACAACGTCCACCTGCCAGGGGCGGGCCTGTTCCGCATCGACTACAACGCGGGGGAGCGCAGCCCGATCGCCCGGGCGACGGCCACCCCGACCTCCGGTGGGACACCGCTGACCGTCCAGTTCTCCAGCGCCGGGTCCAGTGACCCGGAGGGCGGGCCGCTGACCTACCGGTGGACCTTCGGTGACGGCACGTCGTCCACGGCGGCGAACCCCTCGCACACCTACAATACCGCGGGGACGTTCAACGTCCAGCTCACCGTCACCGACCCGACCGGCAGGACCGGCACGGCGAACCTGTCGGTGAACTCGGGCAACACCGCGCCGACCGTGCGGTACACCGCACCGCCCAACGGCGGCATGTTCGGCTGGGGTGACACCATCCCGTTCGCGGTCACGGCGACCGACCCGGAGGACGGGACGGTCAACTGTGCCCGCGTGACCACCCAGGCCAACATCGGCCACGACGCGCACAAGCACCCGTTGGGCAGCCCGATCACCGGCTGCTCGGGTTCGATCGTCGCGACGGCGGACACCGAGCACCAGAACGGCAACGCCCACGTCATCGCCTCGACCGAGTACACCGACAACGGCGGACTCACCGGCAGCGGCCAGGTCGTGTTGCAGCCCAAGCGCAAGCAGGCCGAGTTCTACACCAACTCGTCCGGCGTGCGGGTCGTGTCGCAGGCGGGCGCGGAATCGGGTGCGCGGATCGGCGATATCAGCAGCAACGACTGGATCCACTTCAGCCCGGTGAACTTCGCGGGCATCAACCAGGTGTCGTTCAAGGTGTCCTCGCCGTCCGGCGGCGGCTCCATCGAACTGCGCGCGGGCTCGCCGACGGGCACGCTGATCGCCTCATCACCGGTCACCGGCACTGGCGGCTGGGATACCTACGCCAGTCTGCCCGCGGTGAACGTCACCAACCCGGGTGGCACGGTCGAGCTGTTCGTCGTCTTCAAGAACGCGACCAGCAGCTTCGACCTCGACTCGATCTCCTACATCGGTCCGGGGATCGGGGGCGGCGGCGGTGGCACCGCGAAGCAGATCGTGGGCATCGGCGACAAGTGCGTGGATGTCAACGGCAACTCCTCCACCGACGGGGCGAAGATCCAGCTGTGGACCTGCGGCTCCGGCCTCAACCAGCGGTGGACCCAGGTGGGCGGCACCCTCCAGTCGCTTGGCAAGTGCCTCAACGTGAGCGGGGGAAGCCAGATCGACGGAGCGCTCGTGCAGCTGTGGACGTGCAACTCGTCCTCCGCGCAGAACTGGTCCGCGCAACCGGACGGCACGATCCGCAACGGCACCAAGTGTCTGGACGCGACCGGTGGCAGTTCCGCCAACGGCACCCAGTTGATCATCTGGACGTGCAACGCGAACAGCGCGAACCAGAAGTGGCGATTCGTCTGATCCGCACTACCCAGTGCACCTGGTGACCAACCGGGTGAACTGACCAGCGGTCGCCGACCCGGCTAAGGCGACCCGCGTGGGCGATGGCGGGAGGTTGGGTCTGCCCACCTCCCGCCATCGCCGTTTCGCTTTCCGTCGGCCAACTGACGCAGATGTACCGCCGGGTTGAACCTGGCCGAACGCCGAATGGGTCCCTCCACAAGGGAGGGACCCATTCGATCGTGACGCTCAGTGGTTTGGTGCCGCCAATGTTCTGAGCCGAACCGTTAGCCGCGGGTCCAGCGCTGGATGGCCTGGCCGGAGCAGGTCGCGAGCACCACGGCGGTGCCGTTGGCGGTGGATGTCCCGCTGGGCGCCAGACACAGGCCCGACTGGACGCCGCGGATCGTGCCGTCCGAGGGGAAGGTCCACTGCTGGTTGGTCCCGCCGTGGCAGTCCCACAGGATGGCGTTCGTCCCCGGGCTGGTGCCCGCACCGTAGGCGTCCAGACACTTGCCGCCGATGGTCACCGCCTTGGCGGCGGTGGTCGTCCACTTCTGGTTCGCCGCCCCGGTGCAGTCCTGGATCACTATGCGGGTGCCGTTGGCGGTGTTGCCCGCGGGATCGTCGAGGCAGCGCCCTGAGCCCGTGTTCTTGATCGCCGCCCCGGTCGGGGTGCCGCCCGGGAGCCAACCCCGGGTGATGTGCACGCCGTTGCCCACGTTCACGGCCTTGTAGTTGGCCTGCCCGATGCACTGCGAGTACTCGTAGCCCGCCCGGGAGGTGCCGGTCAGGTTGCCGTCGGTCGAGGTCGGGCCGCCGAAGAACACGTCGGTCCTTGGCAACTGCGAGCAAGTAGGCCACTGGCGGTAGTACTCGACGAACCCGATCTGGTATCCGCTGAGGTTGCCGCTGCCCGCGGGCATCTTGTACGTGCCGATGTGGTTGGCGACCCCGGTGACGGTGTCGGTCGCGGTGCCGGTCCAGGTATCGGCTCCGGTGCGCGCGATGGTGAGAGCGTAGATGTGGCCGTACACGGCGTCGAACTCCGACTTGCAGCTGACGCCGGGCCCGCCGTCGGCACCCGGCTTGCAGAAGCCGCTGTCGGTGGTCGATGAACCGCCCTGGAAGGTGGAGAACGTCGCGTGCAGCCGCTCACGGCCGTCGCGGTTCTCCAGGGGCTGCAAGCCGATGTAGCCGACGTTGGCGGCGTTCTTGAACCGGTACTGCTGGGCGAAGTAGGTACCGGTGATGTGCGCGGTCTCGGGATTGACCGTCATCGGGAAGGTGATGTTCGTCAGCCCGGTGGACGGGACATTGGGGATCGACCAGCTCTCGGCGACGTTCCCGCCGACCGCGCCCGCGGGTGCGGTGACCACAAGGGATACCGCGCCCGCGGTCAGCACCGACAGGATCGCTCCGCAGGCGATGACTCGTCCGCGTCGTTTCGAAATAGACATTCTTCTCCCAAAGCAGGTGGGATGTGGACATATGAAAGGGGTTTGGGTCAGCCAGTCGGATTCACCACCACCTCGGCGAGGGACAGCGCCTCGCTCGTCGACTGGAGTTGGACGCGCACATAGCGGCCGGTTCTCCCGACGGGGATCGTCGTGGGTGAACCCGCTTGGCCGGTCTGCGGCGCGGACCAGACCCCCGGCTGGGCGAGGATCTGCGACAGCGTCCCGGTGAAGGGTGTGTCGGAGACCAGGACGTAGTAGTTGGACAGCCGCGACGAACAGCAGTCGGTGCGGTTCCACACGGCGAGCTGGTTGATCTGCTGGCTCGCGCCGAGATCTACCTGCCACCACGGCTGGGACTCGGTGTTGGTGTGGGTGACCGAGCCGCCGCTGAAAGCGCCGGAAGTGTTGCCGTCGATGGCCTTGTCCGCGCTCGGGTTCAGTGAGTGCGAGTAGGTCGACGACTGTGTGGCGACCCGGACGGTCGGCCCGCCCTGGGCGGTGGCCTCGTAGCGGTGCCCCGCCTGGGCGGCGAACGTGATCGTGTCCCCGACCCTGGTGGTGGTGACGGGCGACCCGGTGGTCACGTCGGTGAGGGTGAACTGACTGGTGAACATCGTGTTGCGCACCTTGAGCGTCCGGCCGCTCCCCGCGGTGAGGGTGATCTTGCGCGCGGTCCGGTTGGCCCAGGTGGTGTCGACGGTGACGTTGCCCCTGGCGCGCAGGCCCGCCACCGAGCCGGTCGGCCACGTCGCCGGGAGCGCGGGGAGCACGTCGATCACGCTGGTCTGGGACTGCAGCAGCATCTCGGCGAACCCGGAGGTGGCACCGAAGTTGGCCTCGATCTGGAACGGCGGGCCGTTGTTGAGCAGATTGGCGAACGTGGAGTTCCGCAGCAGACCAGCGAGCACCTGCTGGGCGCGCCCGCCGTCGCGCAGGCGGGCCCAGAGGTTGACCTTCCAGGCCGGGCTCCAGCCGGGACCACCGTCACCGCGCGCGTTCAGCGTCACCTTCGACGCGTTGCCGTAGGCGGTGTTGGCCTGGATCTGGTCGCCGGGGAACAGCCCGTACAGGTGCGACAGGTGCCGGTGCTGGTCGCTCTGGGAGTCCCAGTCGGTCTTCCACTCCTGCAACTGGCCCCAGCGGCCGACCCGGGTGCCAGGGTCGAGGTTGGCCCGCGCGGTCACAAGCTGGGCGCGGAAGGTGGCGTCGACCCCGAGTGCGTCGATCGCCTCGATGGTGTTGCCGAACAGGTCGTGCACGATCTGCTCAGCCGAGGCGGCGCCCGCGGACACGTTGCCGTGCTCCGGCGAGTGGCTTGGGGTCACGACCAGCTTCCCGTCGCGGGGATCGGTCTTGAGGTTCGCCAGCCAGAACTGCGCGGCGCCCTTCATCAGCGGGTACGCCCGGTTCCGCAGGTAGGCCGTGTCACCGGTGAACTCGTAGTGGTCGAACAGGTGGCGCGTCAGCCAGGCGCCCGCCTCGGGGAACCAGAACGAGCTGGGGTAGGTGTGCACTCCGGTGAAGCCGAACGGGTTGGTCTGGTTGTGCACCAGCCAACCGCCGGTCCCGAACATCTCCGTCGCCGTCCGCTCGCCTGGGGCGCGCATCGCCTCGACGTACCGGGTGAACGGCTCGACGGTCTCGCCGAGGTTCGTCGTGTCGGCAAGCCAGTAGTTCATCTGCATGTTGATGTTGACGTGGTAGTCGGCGTCCCACGGCGGGGCCGTCGAGTTGTTCCACACGCCCTGCAGGTTCGCGGGCAGGGAGCCGCCGCGCGACGAGGCGATCAGCAGGTAGCGGCCGTAGTTGAAGTACAACGCCTCCAGTGCCCGGTCCGCCGGGCTCGTCCCGCCGGTGTAGGCCGAGCGCAAGTCGTCGGTCGTCTTCGTGGGCATCACCTGCCCGATATCGAGCTTCACCCGGTCGTACAGCGCCTTATGGTCGGCGACGTGCTCGGCCCGAATGGCGTCGAACCCCTTCGCCGCCGCACTGTCCACACGGGACGTTACAGCCGTGTGTGGATCCGCGCCTCGGTAGGTCGGGTACACATCGGAATAGTTGGTGCCCGCCGCGAACAGGAACACCGCCGAGTCCGCCCCGGTGACGGTGATCCGGTCGGCGCCGTCGGTGCGGGTGCCGCCGGTGGTCAGCACCCGGATCTGCGACTCGAACCTCATCCCGTTGTCAGCGAGCGCGCCCCGTACGGTGAGCCGACCGTTGGAGACCGAGACAGTCTGGTCGGCGCGCGGCGACGACACGCGTAGCGTGAACGACACCTTGCCCGTTTGATCCGCGGACACTTTGCCCGCGATGACACCGGCCGGGTTCGAGGCGAGGTACTCCCGACTGTGCTTCGCGCCGCCCGCTGTGTAGGTCACCCCTGCCGTCGCGTCGCCCAGGTTGAGGTACCGCTTGTACCCGGTCGCGCCGGACGAGCCCGGCATGTCCAGCCACAGGTCGCCAAGGGTCTGATACGAACCGAAGCCCCGCTTCGACTGCCCGAGCTTGGAAGACAGCTCGGTGTCGGACATGCTCCCGTTCCGCTGGATCTGCGCACGCGCGTCCGCCAGCGCGGTCGGCCGCGGCGACCTCCAGTTCCCGAAGTCGTATCCCTGGACCGAACCAGGCCCGCCCGTCCACAGGGTCTTCTCGTTGAGCTGCAGGTGTTCGGCGGTGGTTCCGCCGAACACCATCGCGCCGAGCCCGCCACTGCCGATCGGCAGCGCGCGGCTCTGCCAGTCGGTGGCGGCTTCGTCGAACCAGAGGGTCTGTGGGTCACCTGGTGCGGGCTCGGCTCTCGCCGCGCTGAATGGGCCTGTCGTGAGCGTCGCCGCCAGCAGGGTGGTCAGCGCGATGCCGACAACCGATCTGAGTTTGCCTGTCATGATTCGCTCCAATATGCGGGGAAGCCATTCGCGCAGCGGAGATCCACGCGGCGGCAGGCTGGGGAATTCGTCGCCTATTACCCGATAGGTCGGATGACTAGCTCATGATGGCGACGTCTGAATGGGACTGTCAACGCATGGCTATTGCCTGATTGTCAAACCGGACCCAGCTGATTGTCGAGTGATCCGATGACTCTGCGGCGAGGAATGCGCTCGAGTAGGCGGGAATGCCGGGTGGAGCCCCGTGAGCTGAGGGAGGGGAGCGGCACTGATTCGATCCGCGGGGCTGAACCGTTCGGCGCGCGCGGGCGTCGTGGTGGGTGGACTGGTCGTCTTCAAGTTGGAGGTTCCCGATGCGTGCCCTAGCCGTCCTCGCCGCGGTCGTGCTGGCGCTGTTCGTGCCGGTCGCCCAGGCAGGCGCCGCGCCAAGTCGGACGTCGCCGACCGCGCCGACCAACCTGCGGGTCACGGCGTTGACCGACACGAGCGTCTCCCTGGCCTGGGACGCGGCGTCGAGCAAGCAGTCGAACTGGTGGTACTGCGTTCAGCGCGACTTCTCCGGCTGCGTCCGCGTCGACCCGCCGACCACGACGCACACCCGGCCGCTGATGATCCCCGCGACCACCTACAGGTTCAGCGTGTACGCGGTCGACGTGAACGGGAACCGGTCCGCGAACAGCAACTCCGTAACGGTCACCACGCCCGCCGACACCACGCCGCCGAGCCCCGTCCCAGTCCTTGGCCTGGTCGCGGTCTACCCGACGCGGATCTCCCTGAGCTGGACCTCGTCGAAGGACAACATCAGCCAGGTCTGGTACTCACTGATCATGGACGGCACCCCGCTGACCGTCGACCAGATCGGCGTCGGGTCGTCCACCCTGGTCGACGTGGCCCCGGCGACTACCCACACGTTCCAGGTCACCGCCAGGGATGCTTCCGGGAATACGGTGCGGAGCAACGTTCTGACCGTGACCACGCCGCCGGTGACCGACACGGTCGCGCCGACCGCGCCCACGAACCTCACGCTGTCGCCGGAGAGTGGCGCCCCGGAGATCTGGCTGGACTGGACGACGTCGACCGACAACGCGGACAGCCCGAACCAGATCATGTATGACGTCTATCAGAACGGCGTCTTCGCCGAGCACGGCATCATCGGTGCGGGCGAGACGGTCGTGTACTGCGTGGCGAGTGGCCCGACGGTGGTCGACGTGCGGGCCGTCGACACGTCCGGCAACGTCTCCGGCCCAAGCAACGCGATCACAGTCGACTGCTGAGCGGGGCATCCAACGCCTGCCGAGTCCCGACTCGGCAGGCGTTCCCATTTATGGGCCGATCCCACTCTTTCCAGGTGGTGCCGCGTTTACTCATCGGCGCGGGGGCGATGGGAAACCCGACAACATGAAGATCATTCGCAATCGCGGCGGGCGCGGGCACAGTGATGACCGCGGACGGTTACCTGTTCCAGTCCGGAAACCCGAACCTCGTCGCGACCGCCGCCACCGCCAACGGCGGTCCCATCACGTCACAGGTATTGGACCCGGCGAAGGTGTCGACCCAGAGGTGGTCCTGGAATCCCACTCAGCCGATGCGCGTCGCGTACGGGTATGACCAGTGGATGCCCAGCAGCGCCTATCAAGCGGGTTGGTAGGGCCGGTGGATCTCTCGCCTGCCCTACCGACCTGACCCGACCAGATTGGCGGTATACGGCACAAAGGGGCAGAAAGAAGTGCCTCAAGGAATGTTCTTTCGGGCCGGTGAAAGTGAATGTCGACTGGTCCTGCTCCTTTGAGGTGCTCGGGATCATGAACGCGGTTGATTCCGGCGGTGCTGCGGCAACTCGATGGGCGGAGCATCATGGCCCGCGCAGGAGATGGCCGAGAGCCTCCTGACTATCCGTTGGCGTGTTTGTGAGGCGCTGGAAACAAAGGAGTCGTGATGCCGGAAATGGCTGAAGTGGCGTTCGTGCTGCCCGCGGACGCGGACCTACCATTCAATGATCGCATGACCGTGCGGCAAAGACACGGTCGTCGGATCGTCATCGTCACCGTCGCGGCGGACGCCGTCGACGCCCTGCTGGGCGACGCGCCGGAGGAGTTGATCACGGCGAGCCGACGCGAAGACATCGACGACGAGACCTGGAGTGTTCTCGACGACTCCGAGCGCCTCGCCCTCGAGGCGCACTGGCTGCGCCAGTCCGATGAGTACCGGCTTGAGAAGGAGAGGCGGCCAGGGCAAGGGAATTCCTGGGGACATCCTGACTTCACCCGCCCCGACCCGCCTGGCGGCGTGGATCTCGAGGCGGGCGTGGCCGCCGGGCTGAACGACCGGCTTCGCGGGTCGGTGGCACTCGGGCTGGTCATCGTGAGCGGCCCAGGTGATCTCGCTTTCTCCTCCTACCAGGCCATGAAGGTCCTCGCCGAGGTGCAGAGCGGCCTGAGCTGGCTGGGCAGCCAATTCCAACTGACGGACGCCACGTTCGAAATCGACACGCATATCATTACTATCCCGACGCCCGCCGATCCGGACGCCCCGGATCTCGAAGCCGTCTGGCGTGACCCGGCGATGGTGGACCTCGGCTACGGCGGAGCCGGTGGCGTCACCGACTACGCGAGGGCGCTGAAGGCGGCGAAGTCCACCGACAGCGCCTACGTGTCCTTCTTCACCCACTACCCCCTCTGGCATTTCGCGTACGCGAAACCCTGGATACCGGAAACGGTCATGCAGTACGAGAACGACAACTGGGGGCCGTCGAACATCGACTCGGTGTTCGCGCACGAGACCGGCCACATCTTCGGCGCGCCGGACGAGTACCCGGAATCGAACTGCGCCTGCGCGGGCAGTTGGGGCTACTACGGGCTCCCCAATCTCAATTGCGCCAAGTGCTCGGCAGGTGTCCGCTGCATTATGAACGGCAATTCGTGGACCATGTGCGCGTGGACACCGCGACACATCGGTGCGCCCCAGTGGTGGGTCGCGGGCGACAACTACACCGCGTCCACCCCGTTCGTCGTCGACGACGTCATCTACTTCCGGGGTACGAACGACAAGCTGTACCGGGTCAGCAACAAGGGCTCCGACGGGAAATGGCTCGGGGACAGCTATACGGCTTCGACCCCGTTCGTCACCGACGGCGTGATCTACTTCCAGGGTACGAACGACAAGCTGTACCGGATAAACATCGACGGCACTGGCGGGAAGTGGCTTGGGGACAGCTCTACGGCTTCGGCCCCGTTCGTCGTTGGCGGGGTGATCTATTTCCGGGGTACGAACGACAAGCTGTACCGGATGAATACCGACGGCACCGGCGGGAAGTGGATCGGCGACAACTACACCTCGTCGACCCCGTTCGTCACCGGTGGCGTCATCTACTTCCGGGGTACGAACGACAAGCTGTACCGGGTCAATACCGATGGCACTGGCGGGAAGTGGCTCGGGGACAGCTTCACCTCGTCGACCCCGTTCGTCGCCAAGGACGTCATCTACTTCCAGGGTACGAACGACAAGCTGTACCGCATCAACACCGATGGCACCGGCGGCCAGTGGCTCGGTGACGGCTATTCGAAGTCGTCGCCCTTCATCAGCGGCGACGTCGTCTACTTCCAGAACGACGACGACGAACTCTGGATGATCAACCTGACCTGACCCCGCCGCGCCGACGGGGTCCTCATCGGCGTGATTGATCCACCAGCCGCCCCCGACCGCACCCGCCGGTCGGGGGCGGTTCGCCGCGACCGAATCGGGACTGACCGACAACCAACGGTTGTGAATTATGCTGGAAACCGATGTTTCCCCAGCTCGGGTCCACAGTCCTACCGTTGCGAGATGACAGCTCAGGTTGTGTCGGCGGCTTCGCTGCCAGATGTTCTGGAGTCCCGGCGCCCGGCGACCGGGGAGGTCGTAGCGACCTTTCCCGTGGACGGCGACGAGAGCGTGCGGGTGGCGGTGCGTCGCGCACGTGAGGCGGCGGGCTGGTGGGCGGAGCTCGGTTTCGACGGCAGGCGCGACCGGCTGATGGCCTGGAAGCGCGTCATCGTTCGCCGGATCGACCAGGTCGCGACGCTCATGCACGAGGAGACCGGCAAGCCGTTCGACGACGCGCGCCTGGAGTTGATCGCGGCGATCGAGCATCTGGACTGGGCGGCCAAGCACGCCCAGGAGGTGCTCGGCCCGCGGAAGGTGCGCTCAGGCCCGCTGGCGATGAACATCGCGGCGACCGTGCGGTACCAGCCGCTCGGCGTGGTCGGCGTGATCGGTCCGTGGAACTACCCGGCGCTGACCCCGATGGGGTCGATCGGCTACGCGCTGGCGGCGGGCAACGCGGTGGTGTTCAAGCCGAGTGAGCACTCGCCCGCGGTCGGGGTGTGGCTGGCCGACACCTTCGCCGAGGTGGTGCCGGAGCTGCCGGTGTTCACCGCCAGTACGTTCGCGGGCATGGTGGTCGCGTTCCTGCTCGCCGCCGTGTTCCCGGACGCCTCCTCACTGTCCACTTTGGCCGGTATCGGCGCGGCGATCTCGGTGCTCGGCGCGGTCGTGCTGATCGCCGCGCTCCGACTGCCAGGTCAGCAGCGGCACGCCGCGCCGCAGGTCGGCCTGAGTGCCTTCCGGCTCGCCTGGGGCGACCGGCTGATCAAGCGGCTGTGCCTGCTGGTGTTATTCCCGTTCGGCACGTTCGTCGCGCTGACCACGTTCGGTCAGGCGCTGCTCAAGCCCGCGGGTGTGGACGCCGACACCGCGTCACTGATCCTGCTGGTCAACGTCGTCGCCGGGTCATCGGCTGCGCGATCCTGCCGATCATCGCGGTCAAGCGGGGCAAGGAAATGGCCGTGCTGACCGCCGCGATGCTCGCCGGGGCGGCAGGCTGCGTGGCGTTGGCTGTGGACCCCGGTGTCGGGGTCGGCTACCTGGCCATGGTGCTGATCGGGTTCGTGCTGCTGCCCGCCATGCCGATCGTGCTGGAGTTGGTCGAGCGCAGCACCGGCGAGGCCGAGGGCACCGGCGCCGGGCTGATCTGGATGGTGGGCAACCTCGGTGGCTTCGCGGTCGCCGCGGTGGTCGGCCCGATGGTGGACCACCCGGTGGCGGCGTTCCTGATCATGGGTGCGACGGCGCTGGCCGCGGTGCCGGTCGTGGGCCTGCTGCGCAAGCCGGTCGCCGAACTGTCCACTGTGGAGCCCGTGACCGTCTGAAGGAGCGTCGATGGAACTGCCGACCAGCTTTCCCCGGCGTGACGGCAGGCGCGCCGACGTGCCCAAGAAACGTCAACATCTCCAACGTGCCCGGACCGCAGTCGCCGCTCTACCTGGCGGGCGCGAAGATCGAGTCGATGGTGCCGCTGGCGGCATCACCGACGGCATGGGGCTCAACATCACCGTGATGAGCTACTGCGGCCGGGTCGACGTCGGCATCTGCGCCGACCGCGACCAGGTGCCCGACGTGCAGGACATCGCCGACTGGATGGCCGAGGAACTCGACGACCTGCGCAAGCTTGCCGGGGACTCAAGCTAGCCACGACTTCCCCGGCATGATCGACAAACCGCGGCGGCCAGGTTCATGGCCGCCGCGATCAGTTGACGGAAAGGTCAGCCGAGTACCTGGACTTCGGCGAGGGAGAGCGGTCGGTCAGTGCCGACCAGTTGGACTCGGACGTAGCGGGCGGTTCGGTTGACCGGAATGCTCAGCGTGCTGCCGGCGGCGGTGGACTGGTAGTAGTCGAACACTCCGGCCTGTGCCGCGGTGGTGGCCGGGTCGGTCGAGGTGAACGGGGTGTCCGACGCGAAGACGTGGAACTGGCGAAGCCGGTCGGCGCAGCAATCGGTGCGGTTGAACAACTTGATGGTGCCGACGGCCTGTGATGATCCGAGGTCGACCTGCCACCAAGGGTTTGTGTCCAGTGGTGCGTCGGCGGTGTGGGTCACCGAACCGGCG
>DATLIA010000097.1:0-26221 GCA_035540215.1 Actinokineospora sp.
GGCGCCGCTGGTGCACTCTGACCAGGGCTTTCAGTATCAGCACCAGTCCTGGCGACGTTTGCTGGCAGACGCCGGTGCCACACAGTCGATGTCACGCAAGGCCAACTGCTACGACAACGCCGTGATCGAGAGCTTCTTCGGTCACCTCAAAGAAGAGATGTTCCACCACACCCGCTACCTCAGCATCGAGGCGTTCACGACCGCGCTGCAGGACTACATCGTCTGGTTCAACACCAGCCGAGGCCACACACACTGCGAGGGCCTGAGCCCGGTGGAATACCGGGCCCAGACCCTCGCTGCCTAGACTCTCAATTACCGAGTCCAACTTCCGGGGCCCACTTCAAATCCGCCGGGGCCTCTGTCACAGGTACTTACCGCTTCTTCTTGGCGTTGCGCTCCGCCTGACGGCGCTCGCGGCGGGTGCCGCCCTGCGCGCCGCCCGCGGGGCCGGAGCCCTCGCTGTGCGACTCGACGCCGCCGTCCTCGGCCGGGCCGCTGTAGCTCAGCCGCTGCTGGGCCGGGGCGTCGATGCCCTTGGCCCGCAGCGCCAGCGGCACGTTCTCGGCCTTGGTGGACGCCGCCGCCCGCTCCTCGGCCGCCTTCTGCTGCGCGGCGATGGCACGGGCCTGCCGCTGCTCCAGCTCGGCCTGACGGGCCGCGGCCTCCGGGTCGACCGGCTGGTTGACCACGGGCAGCGCCGACGGCGCGTTGAGCTGCACCTGCGGCGCGGGCTCGGACTCGACCTGGACGTTGAAGAGGAAGCCGACCGACTCCTCCTTCAGCGCGTCGAGCATGACGGTGAACATCTCGAAGCCCTCGCGCTGGTACTCGATCAGCGGGTCGCGCTGGGCCATCGCGCGCAGGCCGATGCCCTCCTTGAGGTAGTCCATCTCGTAGAGGTGCTCGCGCCACTTGCGGTCGAGGACCGACAGCATGACCCGGCGCTCCAGCTCACGCATGGCACCCTCGCCGACCCGGGTGTCGATGTCGCGCTCGCGGTCCTTGTAGGCCTGCAGGCCGTCGGCCACGATCTCCTTGAGCAGGAAGTCGTGGTCCATGTCGCCGCCGTCTGCCTCGGCCTTGTCGGCCAGCTCGTCCCAGGTGACAGTGACCGGGTACAGCGTCTTCAGCGCGGTCCACAGCTTCTCGTGGTCCCAGTCCTCCGCGTAGCCGTCGGAGGTGGCGCCGTCGACGTACGCCGTGATCGTGTCGGTGATCATGTGCTCGATCTGCTCGTGCAGATCCTCGCCCTTGAGGACGCGCAGGCGCTCGCCGTAGATCACCTTGCGCTGCTTGTTCATGACCTCGTCGTACTTGAGGACGTTCTTGCGGATCTCGAAGTTCTGGCCCTCGACCTGCGACTGCGCGCTGCGGATCGCCCGGGTGACCATTTTCGCCTCGATCGGCTGGTCCTCGGGCACCTTCAGGGTGTCCATGACCCGCTCGACCATGCCCGCGTTGAACCGGCGCATCAGCTCGTCGCCCAGCGAGAGGTAGAACCGGGACTCGCCCGGGTCGCCCTGGCGGCCGGAGCGACCACGCAGCTGGTTGTCGATGCGGCGCGACTCGTGGCGCTCGGTGCCCAGCACGTAGAGCCCGCCGGTGGCCTGCACCTCGACCTTCTCGGCCTTGACCTCGAGCTCGGCCTTCTCCAGCGCGCCGGGCAGCGCCGCGCGCCACTCGTCGGGGGTCTCGATGGGGTCGAGGCCGCGCGCCCGCAGCGCCTCCTCGGCGATGTGCTCGGGGTTGCCGCCGAGCACGATGTCGGTACCACGACCGGCCATGTTCGTCGCGACCGTGACCGCGCCCCTGTGGCCCGCCTGGGCGACGATCTGCGATTCCTTCTCGTGGTGCTTGGCGTTGAGGACGTTGTGCGGGATCCCCATCTTGACCAGCAGCTTCGACAGGTATTCCGACCGCTCGACGCTGGTGGTGCCGACCAGGACCGGCTGGCCCTTCTCGTGCCGCTCGGCGATGTCCTCGGCGACGGCGAGGAACTTGGCTTCCTCGGTCTTGTAGATCAGGTCGGCCTGGTCCTTGCGGATCATGTCGCGGTTGGTGGGGATGGGCACGACACCGAGCTTGTACGTGGTGTGGAACTCGGCGGCCTCGGTCTCGGCGGTGCCGGTCATGCCGCCGAGCTTGCCGTAGAGCCGGAAGTAGTTCTGCAGCGTGATCGTGGCCAGAGTCTGGTTCTCGGCCTTGATCTCGACGTTCTCCTTGGCCTCGATGGCCTGGTGCATGCCCTCGTTGTAGCGGCGACCGGCCAGGATGCGGCCGGTGAAGTCGTCGACGATGAGGACCTCGCCGTCGCGGACGATGTAGTCCTTGTCGCGCTTGTAGAGCTCCTTGGCCTTGAGCGCGTTGTTCAGGTAGCCCACCAGCGGGGTGTTCGCGGCCTCGTAGAGGTTCTCGATGCCGAGCTGGTCCTCGACCAGCGCCACGCCCTTCTCCGAGATGCCGACGGTGCGCTTGCGCTCGTCGACCTCGTAGTGCATGTCCTTCTTCAGCATCGGCGAGAGCCGGGCGAACTCCTGGTACCAGCGGGAGGACTGGTCGGCGGGGCCGGAGATGATCAGCGGCGTGCGCGCCTCGTCGATGAGGATCGAGTCGACCTCGTCGACGATGGCGAAGTTGTGGCCGCGCTGGACCATCTCGTCCAGGCTCCACGCCATGTTGTCGCGCAGGTAGTCGAAGCCGAACTCGTTGTTCGTGCCGTAGGTGATGTCGCAGTTGTAGGCCTCGCGGCGCTCGGCCGGGGTCATCTCCGACAGGATCGCCCCGACGCTCACGCCGAGGAAGCGGTGGATGCGGCCCATCCACTCCGCGTCGCGCTTGACCAGGTAGTCGTTGACCGTGACCACGTGCACGCCCTCGCCGGAGATGGCGTTGAGGTAGGACGGGAGCACACAGGTCAGGGTCTTGCCCTCACCGGTGCGCATCTCGGCGACCTGGCCGAGGTGCAGCGCGGCGCCGCCCATGAGCTGCACGTCGAAGTGCCGCTGGTTCAGCACGCGCTTGGCGCCCTCGCGGACCACGGCGAACGCCTCGGGCAGCAGGTCGTCGAGGGTCTCGCCGTCCTCGTAGCGCTTGCGGAACTCCTCGGTCTTGCCGCGCAGCTCGTCGTCGGTCAGGCCGACGACATCGTCCTCCAGCGAGTTGATGTGCGCTGCGATGTTGCGCAGTCGCTTGAGCATCTTGCCCTCGCCCGCGCGCAGGATTCGGGACAGCACCATCAGGACTCGACCTCGCTAGCTGATTGTCGTGCGTCCGCCACGGACGCTCCTACTACGTCATCGTAGGCAACCCGCCAGGTGGCGTGCAGCGACGTCCGTCGACTGCGCGCGCAGGGTACCCGGGTGGGCCGCGCCACAGGTCCAACGTGTCACCACTCCGCAAGGTTCCGCACATGCCGGTGCCCCGGGGCCGACACGCCCCGGGGCACCGCATCCGTCATCGTCGGAGGGCCTGCTCAGACCAGCTTGATCACGCCGTAGTCGAATCCCCTGCGGCGGTACACGACGCTGGGCTGCCCGGAGTCCACGTCGGCGAAAAGGTAGAAGTCGTGTCCGACCAGTTCCATCTCGTAGAGGGCCTGGTCGACGGTCATGGGTTTGGCCGGGTGCTCCTTCTCCCGGACTACGCGACCGGGGAGGTTGTCCGCCTGGTCGTCGATCCAGCGCTGCTGCTCGGGGAGTTCGGGCATCCCCTCGAACTCGGGTGCGTCGAGCACCGCGAGCTGTGCGGTTCGCTTGCCGTTGACGGCGGCGGTCGCCTCCGCGACGGAGGCCGGGCTGCGTCGCCCGTGGTGGACACGCCTGCGGTCGTGCAGTCGGCGAAGCCGGTTCTCCAGTTTCGCCACCGCTTGGTCGAGCGCGGCGTAGAAGTCGGCCGCGCACGCTTCGGCGCGAACGGCGGGGCCGCGGCCCACACCGGTGATCTCGACCCGCTGGCAGTTCTTCATCTGCCTGCGGTTGGGCTCATGGAACAGCTCCACGTCGAAGCGGATGACCTTTCGGTCGTACCGCTGCATTCTGGTCAGCTTGTCCTCGACGTGCACTCGGTAGTGCTCCGGCACCTCGACGTTACGGCCCTTAACCACGATGTCCATACACGAACCTCCCGCGCTGCTTGCGAGTCTTGGAACTCTCAGCTGAAAACTTGGCGGCACCGGTATGCCTGGACTCGCGGTCCAGAACGGGGCGTGACCTGGGGAGACCTGCTCCCGGGGATTCAGCGCTCCACCGGCACCAGGGGCATGGGCGCTTCGCCTCCTCCCTGCCAACCGGGAACGTTGATAGTGCGGCACGCTAGTCCGGGTTTCGGTTCCGCAACAGCCCCCGACGCGGGGGACATCTTGATGAGCCCGGTTTTCACAGCCCGCGACGACGCCGCAGGTAGCCAAGGCCATGCGTTGCGACACGCCGCCGGTCGGGTGGCTGCGCGTTCACTCCACTGGCGCAATAGCTCCCACTGAGCGGCGTAGAACAATGAACTGAACGGCTCATCGATGCCTGCTTCCGATGGAGGCACCTGATCCGTCCTGTCACGCCGCATACTTGGCCAACGGCTGTCGGCCGCACATGGTTCCCGAGCCGAGGTTCACCCGTGTGGGTGTATCAGACAGTGGCCGTGAACGAGACCGCGGCGGCGACGCGGACTCCGGCCCTGTCCAGCGCGGCGACACTCGCGGCCAGGGTGGCTCCGGTGGTCACCACGTCGTCGAGGAGCACGACGGGCGCGCCGGGCGGCGGCCGGACCGCGACCGAGAGCGCCCCGCGCAGGTTGGCGGCGCGGGCGGCGGGACCCAGGCCGATCGAGTCGCGGGTACCCCGCGCCACGCGCAGGGCCGGGACGACGTGCGCGGCGACCTGGTGGCCAGCCAGCACGCGGGCGGCGTGGGTGGCGGCCAAGGCGATGTGGTTGCCGCCGCGGCGGCGGGCGGCGGCGGCGCGGGAGGGTGCCGGGACGAGCGTCACCTCAGGTCCCAGGTCGAGCCGCAGGACGCCGCGGGCGAAGTGGTCGCCCATCAGTGGGGCCAGTTCGCGTCTGCCGTCCTTGTAGGCGATGACGAACCGCCGCGCCGCGCCCCCGTAGGGCGCCAGCGCGTGCACCGGCGGCCCTTTCTCCAGGGTGGTGCGGTTGACGGCGAGGAAGCCGTCGGTCGCGTCGGCGCAGGCGGTGCACCAGCGGGTGCCCAGCGCGCGGCAGCCCGCGCAGAAGCGGGGCACGACGAGGTCGAAAGCGGCCGCGAGCAGCCTGATCAGCAAGGTCATTGGCGCAGGATCTGACCTACCACCGACGGCTTGCGGCCGCCGTGGGACGGTTGTCCACAGGGCTAGCCCGGGTAGAACGGCACCGATCCGGGGCCCTTGCCGTGCGTGTGCGCCTCCCAGATCTTGCCCGTCTCCTGCAGCGACCACATCCCCGAGCCGTCGGTCACGACCGGCCGCCTGCTGGGTGCGGCGGTGACAGCGGTGATCGGCTGGGTCAGCGTCGAGTAGCTGTAGCCGTCGAAGTCCAAGCCGTCGATCGGCACCCGGAGCACCGGTCGGGTGTTCTGCCGCGTGGCCACGATCAGGGTGTCCTTGCCCATCCAGTCGACGCCGACCGCGTCAGTGATCTTGCCGCCGTGCAGGGTGCGCGGCAGGGTGATGGTCACCGCGTCGTCCGCGCGGACCACCGAGGCGATCTTGACCTCGCCGTTGACGACCGCGGCGACGCGGACCCCGTCCCGCGACAGCCGCAGCTGGGTGATGGTGCCGCCGTCCGCGGTGAGCTGCGATGCCTCGACCCCGAGGTCCTCCCAGCCGCCCTGCGGGGTGCGCACGGCCCGGATCACGACGGTCCCGTCGAGGACCGTCCAGACCTCGCGGCCGCCGTTGTCGCCATAGAGCCAGGTGGGCCTGGTCAAGTTCGCCGCCGCCGGGAGCGAGACCTCGGCCAGGTCACCATTGAGCGGGCCGACCCGCAGGCGCATGCCCGTGTCGGTGCGCTGAACGACCGCGAGCTGCGAGCCGTCGATGGACTGGGCGGCGTTGACGATGTCGTAGGCGCCGCTGCCCGCGGGGCCCTCGATGGGCTTGCCGTCGCGCATGGAGTAGATCCGGCCACCGGAGGCGACCAAGCCGAGCAGGTCGGCCTTGGGGGTGGTCAGCGCGTCATAGGAGTCGACGTCGCTGGAGCGCCACTCGACCTGCTGGGCCAGCAGCGGGCGGTCCAGGCTCAGGATGCGCACCGGGCTGGCGGTGACCTCCCGCAGCGACTCCACGATCTGGGCCGCCATCAGCTTGCGGTCGTCGACAGACTTGTCGACCGGGGCGAGGTTGACCACGATCGCGCCGCCCTCCTGCACCACGTTGGTCCGCAGCTTGATCCCGTCGAGCTGGTTGCGCACCGCCTGCTTGAGGGTGTCGGACGGGCCCGCGAGCAGCAGCCGCACGACGTTGCCCTCGAGGTCCTCGCGCGGCTCGTTCTCCACGTAGCGGGGATCGGACACCATGGCCCGCTGCTCCGGGTCGAAGAACTGCAGGTTGACCGGCCGGTAGGCGACGGCGAACTTGGCCCTGGTGATCAACAGGTCCGGGTGCGGGGTGGCGATCCGCCACTGCCGGTCAGGCTGCCTGCGCACCACCATCCGGTACTCCAGGCTGCCCGGTTCCGGCGAGAACACGTGGTCCTGGCGGAGCCTGCCGACGACGGTCCCGGTGAGCACGACGACCTTCTCGTCGGGGTTCGCCGGATCCACCCCCGGCCTGCTTTCCTGGCCGGTCAGCGGCGGGTTGGTGAAACCGTCCTCCAGGATCGTCGGCACCGTGCTCGACGGCCATTTCTGCCTGGCCTCCTCGGTCAGGTAGGTCTTGGCCGCCTCCGGGTTGCCAGCCGCCTCGATGAACTCGTGGACCAGCGTGAACGGGTCGAGGTCCGGGCTCGGCTTGCCGACCTTGCGCGGTTCGCTGACCGGCACGTCGAGCACGACCTTCGGCGGGGTGCGGTCGGGGATGTTGGCGCACCCGGTGGTGATCGCGGCGAACACCAGCAGCGCGACGAGCAGCCTGGTCACTGGGACACCTCCTCCGGCACCTGCCGCGGCTGCGTCTGCTCGACCGGGGGCAGCGCGAGGGGACTCTCGCCATGCTCCTCGTCGGTGCGTCGGGGCAGCGTGAGCCGGAAGCAGGCGCCCTCCCCGGGCTCGCCCCACGCGTCGAGGCCGCCGCCGTGCAGGCGGGCGTCCTCCAGGCTGATGGCCAGGCCGAGGCCGGTGCCGCCGGTGTGCCGGTTGCGCGACGGGTCGGCCCGCCAGAAGCGGTTGAACACCAGCTCGGCCTCGCCGGTGCGCAGGCCGACGCCGTGGTCGCGGACGGTGAAGGCGATGGCGTCGTCGGTGGCCGCGAGCCGCAGCTCGACCGGCCTGCCCTCGCCGTGGTCGATCGCGTTGGCGAGCAGGTTGCGCAGGATCCGCTCGACCCGGCGCGACTCGACCTCGGCGATGACCTCCTCGTCGGGCAGCCGCAGCACGATCTCCGAGCCGGACCGCCGCGCGATGACCCGCACCGACTCGACCGCGCGCCGGGCGATGGCCCGCAGGTCGGCGTACTCGGCGACGAGTTCCTCGACGCCCGCGTCGAGCCGGGAGATCTCCAGCAGGTCGGCCAGCAGCGTCTCGAACCGGTCGAGTTCGTCGACCAGGAGCTCGGTGGAGCGGGCCAGGCCAGCCGGGAACTGCTTGCGGGAGGCGTGCAGCACGTCGGCGGCCATGCGGACCGTGGTCAGCGGGGTGCGCAGCTCGTGGGAGACATCGGAGGTGAAGCGGCGCTGCAGCTGGCCGAACTCCTCGAGCTGGCGGAACTGCCGCTCGATGCTCTCGGCCATCTCGTTGTACGACTGGGCGAGCCGGGCGACGTCGTCCTCACCGGCCACGACCATCCGTTCGTCCAGCTCGCCCTCGGCGAACCGCTCGGCGGCGCGCGCGGCGCGGCGGACGGGGAGCACGACCTGGCGGGTCACCAGGTTGGTGATGCCCGCGAGCAGCAGCATCAGCACGACGCCGCCGACCAGCAGGGTGCTCTGCACGACGTCGACAGTGCGCTGCTCGGCGGTGAGCGGGTAGAGCATGTAGAGCTGCAGCGCGGGCTCGGTGGTGGTGACGGGGGCGCCGACCATGAGGAAGGTGACCCGCTCGCCGTCGCGTTCCACGGTGTAGATCTGCGAGACCGTGCGGTTGGCGCTGGACAGGACGAACTCGCGCAGCGACTTCGGCACGTCGTCGTAGGCCCCGGCGGCCTTGACGTCGCTGGGCACCATCCCCGGCGCGTCGTTGACCAGTACCGGCTCGAACGCGCCCGCCGTGGCCGACCCCGACTGCGGGTCGGGCGACGACGACGTGAGCTTCGTGAGCGCCGTGTCGAGCCTGCTCAGCACGTCGGCGTTGTCGGAGATGCCGAGCAGCTCACGCTGGGCGACCAGGACGGCGGACCGGGTCTGCTCGACCGCGGCCTTCTCCTTGGCGCCGATGAGCCGCTCGGTGATCTGGCTCTGCAGCACCATGCCGAGCACGAAGACGACCGCCGAGCCGAGGGCGAGCGTGCTCACCACGACCCGGATCTGCAGCGACCGCCGCCACAGCTCGCCGAACGCTGCCGAACGCCGCCGCCCGACCGCGACGAGCCTGGTCACGGCGGCGACGATGGTGCGCAGGTGCCGAATGAGGAACGCGGTCACCGCTGGCCTGTCACGGAGGGCCCGCCTTGTACCCGACCCCCCGCACGGTCAGGACGACCTCGGGGTGCTCGGGGTCGCGCTCGACCTTGGACCGCAGCCGCTGCACGTGCACGTTGACCAGCCGCGTGTCGGCGGCGTGGCGGTAACCCCAGACCTGCTCCAGCAGGACCTCGCGGGTGAACACCTGCCGCGGCTTGCGGGCCAGCGCGACCAGCAGGTCGAACTCCAGCGGGGTGAGCTGGATGGCCTTGCCGTCGCGCAGCACCTCGTGGCCGGGCACGTCGATGGTCAGGTCGCCGATCCCCAGGGTCTCGGCGGGCTCCGACTCGGTCCGCCGCAGCCGCGCGCGCACCCGGGCGACGAGCTCCTTGGGCTTGAACGGCTTGACGACGTAGTCGTCGGCGCCGGACTCCAGCCCGAGAACGATGTCGACGGTGTCGCTCTTGGCGGTCAGCATGACGATCGGGACACCCGACTCGCCGCGGATCGCCTTGCACACGTCGATGCCGTTCATGCCGGGGAGCATGAGGTCGAGAAGTACAAGGTCGGGTTTGAGCTCACGCAGCGCGGGCAGCGCACGCGAGCCGTCGGCCACGACGGCGGTGTCGAACCCCTCGCCGCGCAGCACGATCGTGAGCATCTCGGCGAGAGCCGGGTCGTCGTCCACTACCAGCACACGTGCCTTCATGAACACATATTCGCACTGCGCGCCGACTAAGGGGTGAGCAGGTGCTCAGAGAGTGTCGCGAGGTCGGTCTCGGCGGCCCCGTCGATGACGTGCCACGGGCTGAGGAAGGCGTTCTCCGCGAGTCCGTCGTAAACCCGCGAGCACCGGGTCTGCAGGTCGGTGTCGGCCTCCCACTTGTCCTGCTCGCGCTGCTCGGTGCGCTCCCGGTGCTTGGACCTTTGCGCGGCCGTCTCGGCGTCGATCTTGAGCAGGAGCTGGGCGTGTGGGAGGGGGAGGTCGAACCGGTCGACCTCGATGGCCTTGACCCACTGAACGAACTCGCCGTCAGCGTCCTCGTGCAGACGCGCGGCCCCGTAGGCGGCGTTGGAGGAGATGTAGCGGTCCAGGAGGAGGACGTCGGCGGAGTCCAGCTTGAACTGGATGTCAGCGGCGGCGCCTTGACGATCTAGGGCGTAGAGGATCGCGGATCCGTAGACGGAGTCGCCTAGGGGGCCGAGGTTGCCGTAGAGGCCGTCGCGGACCAGGTCGGCGTGCACGGAGCGGCCGTAGCGCGGGAACGCCATGGTGGCGACCCGCGCTCCGTGCTCGGCGAAGGCGGCGGTGAGCTTCTCGGCGAGCGTGCGCTTGCCCGCCCCGTCGAGCCCTTCGATGACGATGAGACGGCCCATGCCGAAGACCCTATTGCCCTAGGCGAACGCGAAGCCTGACGGGCCACCGTCCGGAGACCTCATCAGGCTCACTTCATCGGCTCAACAGCCTCAGCGGAACAAACGATACGTGATCGGCCGGTGACTCGATCGTGGCACCACGGGCATGGTCATCATGAGGAGCATCATGTCCATCCACGCCTTCATCGACGAGTCCCGCCGCGGCTCGCGATACTACGTAGCTGTCGCTCTGGTTGAGCCTCGCCACCTGCGAGAACTCCGACGCGATATCAGGAGACTCCTGCTCCCTGGCCAACGGGAGATCCATTTCAAGAAGGAGAAGGATCCCCGCCGACGGGCGCTGGCCGACGCGTTCGCACGGCTGCCGGTCGAGGTGAACATCTTCAGCCAAACCTGCGGGCGACACGATGAGACCGCGCGCCAGACCTGTATTCGCACCGCCGTGGAGCTGCTGAGCCCACGGATAAGCAGGCTCGTGATCGACAGCCGGTCCCATCGCGACATCATCGACAGCACGACACTCAGTCGCATCGCTCACACCTTCACGTACGACCATGTAAGCACGGGCGAACCGCTGCTCTGGATCGCAGACGTGGTGGCCTGGTGCTATGGCGCTGGGCCGGAGTGGCGGAAGCGGGTCGCGCAGATCGTTTCCCGCGAAATCGATCTCGACCGCCCATGAAAGCGCGAAGCCCGAAGGGTGACCGTCCGGACACGCTTCGGGCTCACTTCATCGGCTCAACAGCCTCAGCACCCGGAACTCTACACCGAAAGCCAGGACGTCGGCGAGTGCGGCGTTCCCCGTACCCCATTCGGAGAATCCCGCACCCGCCGACGTCGTCCACCCCCCGGGGCGGCTTCGGGTCCGGCTCACCCCCAGTGAGCCAGAACTATGCAAGATCGTTCGACGCGACCGATCCGTTACATGTTCTGGCGCACTCACTACAAAAGACGCGGGCCCCGGCACGCGGTTGCGTGCCGGGGCCCGGAGAACACCAGTGCGTCAGTAGCGGTAGTGCTCCGACTTGAACGGGCCCTCGACGTCGACGTCGATGTACTCGGCCTGCTCCTTGGTCAGCTTCGTCAGCGAGCCGCCCAGGGCCTCCAGGTGGATGCGGGCGACCTTCTCGTCGAGCTTCTTGGGGAGGCGGTAGACCTCGTTGTCGTACTCCTTGTGCTTGAGGAACAGCTCCACCTGGGCGATGACCTGGTTGGAGAAGCTGTTCGACATCACGAAGGACGGGTGGCCGGTGGCGTTGCCCAGGTTCATCAGGCGGCCCTCGGACAGCACGATGATCGAGCGGCCGGTCGGGAAGACCCACTCGTCGACCTGCGGCTTGATGTTGATGCGGCGCACGCCGGGGTAGCGGGCCAGGCCCGCCATGTCCAGCTCGTTGTCGAAGTGGCCGACGTTGCCGAGGATGGCCTGGTGCTTCATCCGGGCCATGTCGTTGGCCAGCACGACGTCCTTGTTGCCCGTCGTGGTGATGACGATGTCGGCCTTCTCGATGACCTCGTCGAGGGTGCGGACCTCGTAGCCGTCCATCGCCGCCTGCAGCGCGCAGATCGGGTCGATCTCGGTGACGATGACGCGAGCACCCTGGCCGCGCAGCGACTCCGCGGAGCCCTTGCCGACGTCGCCGTAGCCCGCGACGACGGCGACCTTGCCGCCGATCAGCACGTCCGTGCCGCGGTTGATGCCGTCGACCAGGGAGTGGCGGATGCCGTAGCGGTTGTCGAACTTCGACTTGGTGACCGAGTCGTTGACGTTGATCGCCGGGAACAGCAGATCGCCCGCGGCGGCCATCTGGGTCAGCCGGAGAACACCGGTGGTGGTCTCCTCGGTGACTCCCTTGATGCCTTCGGCGATCTTGGTCCACTTGCTCGAGTCGGCGGCCAGCGACGCCCGGAGGGTGTCGAGGATGAGCGCCCACTCCTCCGAGTCCTCGTCCGTGGCGTCGGGGACGACGCCCGACTTCTCGTACTGGACGCCCTTGTGCACGAGCAGGGTGGCGTCGCCGCCGTCGTCGAGGATCATGTTCGGACCCCCGCCGTCGGGCCACGTCATCATCTTCTCGGTCGCCCACCAGTACTCGGGCAGGGTCTCGCCCTTCCAGGCGTACACCGGCACGCCCTTGGGCTCCTCCTCGGTCCCGTGCGGGCCGACGACGGTCGCGGCCGCCGCGTGGTCCTGGGTGGAGAAGATGTTGCACGAGCACCAGCGGACCTCGGCACCGAGGTCGACGAGCGTCTCGATCAGCACCGCGGTCTGCACGGTCATGTGCAGCGAACCCGAGATCCGCGCCCCCTTGAGCGGGTAGACCTCGGCGTATTCGCGGCGCAGCGCCATCAGGCCGGGCATCTCGTGCTCGGCGAGGCGGATCTCCTTGCGGCCGAACTCGGCGAGGGAGAGATCGGCGACGGCGAAATCAATGCCGTTGCGGGTCTGCGCGTAGCTCGCCCCGGTCGTGGTCCGCGTGTCTTCTGCGGTCATCGAGTGAATCCTCCAGACTCTGGTCCCTGTCGAACACTACCGTTGTCCGAGGGGACGCGGATCGCCCAATGAGCCGTGTTCGGCCGGATGGGCAACTTGGGAGAGAAGTGCTGCTTACAGGCACGGAAACACGCGTCGTCGAGCTGCGGGTGCACGGCCTGATGGGTACCAGCGCGGAGACGCTGGTGTCCGCCGTGGCGGCGGTCGACGTCGCGGGAGACGGCATCGGACGCATCGTACGACCCGCCGACCGGCTCCAGCGCCCGGCACCGGGTCCCGTGCTGCAGGCCGATGGCAGATCCGTCCCGCGCGTGGTCGAGGGCTACCTGTGGGGCGCGATGACCTCGGGCGGCTGGGCGAAGGCGACGTGGGCGCTGCTGTTCCCGTTCTCCCTGGCCAACGTGGCGCACTGGATGCTGCCGCCCGCGCCGAGCGGCCACCGCCCGGCCCGCCTGCTCGGCGGCGCGCTGCGGGCGCTGCTGCGGCTGGCCGCGGTGCTGTTGACGATGCTTTTGGTGGGGCAGGCCACAGTGGTGAGCCTCGACCTGCTCGCCGCGCAGTGCCTGGCGCCGGGGACGAGCTGCCTTGAATCGGTGCCGGACTGGCTGCGCGAGACCTACCCGCTGCGCCAGACCGCCGGGCTGGTGCCGGTGCTGCTCGCCGTGCTGATCCTGCACCGGGTCTCAGGCGCGGCGTGGGAGACCGCCGACTCCCCCAACCCGCCCGCGACGCCGCCCAACACCCGAGTCGACCTGCCCGGCCGGAACCTCGTCGCCGATCCGGACACCCCGGCGCTGCGCGCGTCGCACCTGGTCGCGGCCTTGGCGACGGTGGCGATTCTCACGTTGGGCGGCCCGCTGCGGGTGCCGACCGAACTTGTCGACCGGGTGCTGTGGTTCGGCGCGACCGGCCTGCTGGGGCTGACCCTGCTGGCCGTGCTGACGCTCGACGATCCACGCGGCGCGGTGCCGGAGCGCGCGGGCAGGCTGCTGCGAGCGGCGCTGAACGGACCGGTCCGGGCGCTGGCGCTGCTGCTCGGCGTCGCGCTGGTCGTCGGCGCGGGCGCGGTCATCGACCTGCCCGCGACCGGGCTGCCCGGCTCCGGCGCGACGGTCGAGGCCGTGGCGGGCGCGTTGATCGCGGTGATCGTGCTCCTCGCCGTGCTGCTGGTGCCCGCGGCCCTGATCGCGCGCCGCACGTGGACTGACCTGCCGCGCGGGCTGCGGCCGTGGGCGGGCGGCTGGATGTCGGCGCCGGTGCTGGCGGTGGCCGGTCTGCTCGGCGGCGGCTTCGGCGCCGGGCTCGCGATCACGGTGGGCTAGCTGGTCGGCTCCGAGGACGTGCGCCTGCCCGACGGCTACGAGCGGGTGACCCTGCTGTGGGGTGCGGCGGCCGCGATCGGCGTCGTCGTGGCGCTGCCGATCGCCGCCTGGGTGGGCATCGGCTTCTGGCGCCGCCGCGGCAGGCGGGAGGTCGACCTGCTGCACCACGGCAGGCCCCGCGACCGCGCGAAGGCCGACCGCGCGTGGCACACCGCGGCCTGGCAGCGGCGCAACCTGCACCGGCTGCTGCTCACGGGCGCGGCGGTGCTGTCCGGCGGGGCGGGCGTCGCGGTGACGATGCGGGTCGCCGGGATCGCGCCGCCGTTCTGGATGGAGCCGCTGTCGGCCGTCGGCATCCTGGCGCTCGGCCTGCTCGCCGCCGCCCTGCTGCGCGCGGTCTACACCGCGGCGAAGGACCCGGCCAGCGGCAGGCGGCTGGGCGTGATCGCCGATCTCGCGTGCTTCTGGCCGCGCGAGGCCCACCCGACGGTGCCGCCTTGCTACGCGCTGAAGGTCGTCCCGGAGCTGGCGGCCCGCGCGGTCGAGCACCTGCGTGACCCGGGCACCCGGGTCGTGCTGACCGGGCACAGCCAGGGCGGGCTGATCGTCGCGGTCACCGCGGCGCGGCTGCTGGAGTCGGTCAACGAGCCGGAACGGCAGCGGCTGGGCATCGTGACGGTCGGCTCCCACCTGCAGTGGGCCTACGCCCGCGCCTTCCCCGGCGTCGTGCCGCACACCTCGCTCGCCCATCTCTCCGGCGAGTTGGGCACCCGCTGGCGCTCGCTGTGCCGCGGCACCGACCCCCTCGGCGGCGCGGTGACGACGTGGGGCAGGCAGGTCTGCGACGGCAAGCTGCTGGGCACCGGCTTCCGCCCGGACGGCACCATCGGCCCGCTCCCGGCCGCCCAGGTCAGCCCGACCGGCGCCCTGGTCCTCGGCGGCGACCACTGGCTGCCCGACCCGATGCGCGGCCCGTTCCCGGCCCGTCGGTGGGCGGCGGGTGTGCTCGGCCACCGCGACTACACGGTCGACCCGGAGTGGGACCGCGCGATCGCGATGGCCGCGGGCATGGACCCCGCCGACCCGGACTCGGCCGGACTTCCGTGGCCCCGGGCCGGAAGACGCTGACTGGATCCGTCCAGTCGAGGACGCGCGGAGGTTGGACGAGCTCTAGAGCGACCGCTCCAACAGGCGGTCCGCCACATCGCCGCGACCCGCGTCGGCCAGCAGGCCCGCGGGCGCGAGGACATAGCTGCGGTCCACCACGACACGGGCCGTCCGCAGCATCGGGCGCACGATCGGATCCGCGCGCAGCGTCTCCTCGACCCGCGCCAGCGCCTCACCCGACGCGTGTCGGAAGACGCCTCCCGAGAGCACGAGCAGGCCCGCTCCCTTTGGGCCGAGGTTGCCCTCAACTAGCCGCAAGTGCCTGCGCACAGCCAGAATCGCGGCGAGCGACGCCAGTCGGATGTCCATTTCGGACTCTTCGTCCGTCGTCGGGATGAAGTCCACGTCCGCAGCGCGGTGCTTGGCCGCCGCGGCGAGGTCCTCCGCGGCGGTGATAAGCCGTTCGGCTACCGCCTCGGCGACGATCCCCGGCGCCGACCAGCGCATTCCGATGTCACCCTCGACGGTGCGACGGTCGGCGGGCAGCGCCACCGTCGCGGCCCGCTCACCATCCACAGTGGACACCGCGGAGTAGACGTCTGTCGTCGCGCCGCCCACGTCGACGACCAGGACGGCGCCTTCCTCCTCGTCTCGGGCGAGGACGCCGGCGAGCCGGGAGACGCCGGTCAGCACCGCGTCCGGGGTGACGGTCCGCACCAGCGAGCGGAACCGGGGCCCGCGCGAGAGGCCCTTGCCGCCGATCACGTGGCTGAGGAACACCGACCGGATCGCCGCGCGGGCCGGGCCGGGGGCCAGTTCGCCCACGTCGGGCAGCACGTTGCCGGTGGCGACGACCTTGCGGCCCGCCAACGACTCCAGCGCCTCCGCCTGGGCCTCGATGTTGCCCGCGAGCACGATCGGCACGGCGATCCGGTTCGCCCCGAGCCTGCGCGCGTTGTGCAGCAGGACCCGCTGGTCGCCGCCGTCGGTGCCGCCGACGAGCAGGATCACGTCGGGCCGGTCCGCGCGCAGCGCCCGCACGCCCGCGCCGTCGAGTTCGCCGCTGGACACGTGCACGACCTTGGCCCCCGCCGACAGCGCCACCCGGTACCCGGCCTCGGCGCTGACCAGGCGTTCCTGCCCGACGACGGCCAGCCGCAGACCACCACCCGCCGACGAGCACGCGAACACCTCGGCGTCACCCGCGTCGAGCGCGTCGGTCACCGAGGCGACGCCGTCGAGGACCTCCGGCGGCGTCGTCTCGTGCTGAGCCGTGCCCAGGAGGGTGCCGTCGGACGCCACGAGGGCGCCCTTGGTCCAGGTCGATCCGACGTCCAAGCACAGCAGGGGCACGAGCGCGGATCCTACTTGCCGGACTTGATCTTCCGGCCGAGCACGGAGTGGCGCCTGCCGTAGGCGAAGTAGATGACCACGCCCAGGACCATCCACACGATGAACCGCAGCCAGGTGAGTACGGTCAGGTTGAGCATCAGCCACAGGCACGCGCCGATGGCCAGCACCGGGATCAGCGGGACCCACGGCACCCGGAACCCGCGCGGCAGGTCCGGCCGGGTCCGGCGCAGCACGATCACCCCGGCCGAGACCAGGATGAACGCGAACAGCGTGCCGACGTTGACCATCTCTTCGAGCTTGTCCGCCTCGAAGAACGTCGCCGCGACCGCGACCAGACCGGCCACGATCGCCGTCGCGCGGGCGGGGGTGCCCCGGTCGCTGGTGCGCGCGAGGCCGCGCGGGAGGAGGCCGTCACGGGACATCGCGAAGATGACGCGGATCTGGCCGAGCATGAGCACCATGACCACTGTCGTCAGACCCGCGAGCGCGCCGATCGAGATGACCTGCGCCGCCCAGTCGACGTCGTTGAGAGCGAACGCCGTGGCCAGCGTCTTCTTGTCGGCGCTGCCGTCGGGCTTCGTCGTGGTGGCGAGTTCCTGGTAGTTGACCATCCCGACGAGGACCAGCGAGACCGCGACGTACAGCACGGTCACGATCGCGAGCGAGCCCAGGATGCCGCGCGGCACCGACCGCTGCGGGTTGGCGGTCTCCTCCGCCGTCGTGGCCACGATGTCGAAGCCGATGAACGCGAAGAACACCAGCGACGCCGCGGCGAGCAGCCCGTAGGCGCCGAATGCGCTGGACTCCGCGCCCGTGATCACCGAGAACAGCGACTGTTCGACACCGGTGTGGCCGCCGCTCGCCTCCTTGCCGGACGGGACGAACGGCGTGTAGTTGGCCGCCTTGATGAAGAACAGCCCGAAGAAGATCACGAACAGGACGATCGCGACCTTGATCCCGGTGATCACCATGCTGACCCGCGACGACAGCTTCGTGCCGACCGTCAGCAGCAGCGCCAGACCCGCCACCAGCACCAACGCGCCCCAGTCGACCGCCAGGCCGCCGATCTTGACGACCGTGGCCGTCGTCGCGGCCGGGTCGAACCCGAACAGGTAGCCGAGCACGGTGTTGAGGTAGACCGACCAGCCCTTCGACACCGCGGCCGAGCCGACCGCCAGTTCCAGCACGAGGTCCCAGCCGATGATCCACGCCACGAACTCGCCGAATGTGGCGTAGGAGAAGGTGTACGCGCTGCCCGCGACCGGCACGGTCGAGGCGAACTCGGCGTAGCAGAGCGCCGCGAGCGCGCACGCCACCGCGGCGAACACGAACGCCAGCGAGACCGACGGCCCGGCCAGGTCACCGGCGGTGCGCGCGGTGAGGGTGAAGATGCCCGCGCCGATCACGACCGCGACGCCGAAGACCGTGAGGTCCCAGGTCGACAGTGTGCGGCGGAGCTTGGTGTCCGGATCGTCGGTGTCGGCGATCGATTGTTCGACGGATTTGGTGCGCCACAGTCCTGTCCCCGGCATTGATCGAGGCTAACCCGCGCCGAGTGGTCACGCTGGACCGTGATCTCCTTGGCGCTACGGTCAGCGCATGGGAATCCTTCTCGTCTGCGGCAGCCTCCGCGCGGGCTCGACGAACGCGGCGGTCCTGGCCACAGCGGCGGCGCTGGCCCCCTCGGGTGTGCCGATGACGCACTACACCGGCCTCGCCGACCTCCCGCACTTCAATCCCGACGACGACGCCGAGCCGCTGCACCCGGCGGTGACCTCGCTGCGCGCGGCGTTAGGCAAGGCCGACGCGGTGCTGTTCTGCACTCCCGAGTACGCGGGCGCGCTGCCCGGCTCGTTCAAGAACCTGCTCGACTGGAGCGTCGGCGGCGGCGAGACCTACGGCAAGCCGGTCGCCTGGATCAACGCGGCGCCGCGCGGCGCGGTGAACGCGCACGAGTCACTGCGCAAGGTCCTTGGCTACACGGGGTCGCTGATCGTCGAGGAGGCCATCGTGTCCGTGGCGGTGAGCCACGTCGACGTCGGCCCGGACGGCCAGGTGCACGACCCGGCCGCGCGGGCCGCGATCGCCGCCGCGGTCGCCGCGCTGACTCAGACGACCGACTCGCGATAGAGGTCGGGCTCCAGGTAGATCAGCCGCGCCGACGGGATCGAGGCGCGGATCCGCGACTCGGCCAGGTCGATGGCCTGGGCGACCTCTTCCAGCGGCAGGCCGGGCGCCAGGCCCACCTTCGCGGCGATCAGCAGCTCCTCCGGCCCGACGTACTGGGTCCGGATGTGGATCACGCGGTCGATCTTGCCGCCGACCAGCTCGGCCTCGATCGTGGCCAGCTCCGGCCCGGTGGCACCCTCGCCGATCAGCAGCGACTTCATCTCGATGATCAGGATGATCGCGATGATCCCGAGCAGCACGCCGATGCAGATGGTGCCGATCGCGTCCCAGATCGGGTCGCCGGTGAGCAGCGTCATGCCGACGCCGCCGAGCGCGAGGACCAGGCCGAGCAGGGCGCCCGCGTCCTCCAGCAGCACGACCGGCAGCTCCGGGGTGCGCGACTGGCGGATGAAGCCCCACCAGGTCGCGTCGCCCTTGATCTTCTTGGACTCGACGATCGCGGTGTAGAACGAGTAGCTCTCCAGGCCGATCGCCACGACCAGGATGATGACCGCCACGATCGGCGAGGTCAGCTCCTCCGGGGCCGTCGCCTTGTGGATGCCCTCGTAGAGCGCGAACGCCGAACCGAGCGTGAACAGCATCAGCGCGACGATGAACGAGTAGAAGTACCGATCGCGGCCGTAGCCGAACGGGTGCTCCTTCGTCGCGGCGCGCTGTGAGGTCTTCTGACCGAGCAGCAGCAGGCCCTGGTTGGAGGTGTCGGCCACGGAGTGCACCGACTCGGCGAGCATCGACGACGACCCGGTGACCAGGAAGCCGACGAACTTCGCCGCGGCGATTCCAGCGTTGGCAACCAGTGCGGCCAGGATCGCCTTGGTGCTACCCCCTGCGGACACAGCAGCTCCTCATACTCAGTCCGTAATGTCTGGATGAGCCTAGTGTCCCGAGCCGGAGGTTCGACACCGGCTCCGGCGCCCGCGCGGCGCCTGGCCGCACCGAGCGAAAGGCCAAGTACACCCGGTACTACGACCTTCCGCTCGGCACGCCCAGCCACCACGCGGATCACCGGATCCGACGCCGAACCTCCGGCTCGGGACACTAGAGCGTGTCGTGCAGCGGCGACTCAGCACCCACGGTGGCGAGGAACACCCGCGCGCCGTCCGAACCGGACGGACGGATCGTGAGCTCCGTGTCGGCGGCGGGCACCCAGATCGACTGGCCGCGGCCGACCTCGATCGACCCCGCCGCACCGTGCACCGTGACTCCGCCGTCGGTGCACACGAGGATCTGCGGACGGGACGACGGCAGCGGCGCCTGCTCTGTGTCGGCCGCCGCCCACTCCATCCTGGACAGCTCGAACTCCGGGGCGGGCGTCGGGTAGACGTGCCGCCGACCGTCCGGCACGCCGGAGGTCACCGGCATGTCGCCGCAGCCGAAGTCCAGCACGCGCAGCAGTTCCGGCACGTCGACGTGCTTGGGGGTGAGGCCGCCGCGCAGGATGTTGTCGGAGTTGGCGAGGATCTCCACCCCGGTGCCGTGCAGGTAGGCGTGCAGGTTGCCCGCGGGCAGGAAGATCGCCTCGCCGGGGCTCAGCACCAGCCGGTTGAGCAGCAGCGCGGCGAGCACGCCCGCGTCGCCGGGGTAGCGCTCGCCGAGTTCGAGGACCGTGCGGCACTCGGCGCTGAACTCGCCGCGCGCCTTGACGTGCGCGACGCAAGAGTCGAACAGGCCGGACAGCAGCGCGGCGAGCGCGTTCTGCGGCAGCGTGATCCACGTGGTGAACAGCGCGCGCAGGCCCTGGGAGTCTGGCTGGTCGCCGAGCAGGTCGATGTAGGGCGACAGCGACGGCGTGCGGACCGCGTCGAGCAGCGCGACCGTGCGGTGCGGGTCGCGGAACCCGGCCAGCGCGTGGAACTCCGTCAGCGCGCAGATCAGCTCGGGCTTGGCGGTCGGGTCCGGGTAGTTGCGGATGGCCGCGTCGCGCGCGACACCCGCGGCCTCCTCCCGCTCGTACCCCTCGGCGGCCTGCTCGGCCGACGGGTGCGCCTGCAGGCTCAGCGGCTCCTCGACGGCGAGGATCTTGAGCAGGAACGGCAGCCGGTTGCCCCAGCGCGCCGCGTTGTCCGCGCCCAGCTCGGCCTCGGGATCGGCGTCGATGTGGTCGATCAGCGACACGTCGGTGGCGGCCAGGTGCGACGGGTCGCCAGGGTGCGCGCCCATCCACAGCTCGGCCTCTGGATGCGGTGCGGGGACCGGCTGACCGAGCATCTCGGCAATGGTCGTGCGCGATCCCCACGCATAGGGGCGCACAGCATTGCGCAACAGGTCCACTGCCACTTCACTCCCTTGTCGAACTGCGAACTGGCCGCTCAGGCCGTGGCGGGCGCGTAGCGGCCCGATCCACCCGCGGTACCCGCCGCCAGCCCCAGGTAGAGCGCGGCGAGTTCGAATCTGAGCGCGAGCACCGCGGCCAGCGTCGGCTCGTCGGCGGTGATCTCCTCGGCGATGGAGATGAGGTCGGCGCCGGGCAGCGTCGCCGCGGCGTGCGCGCGGGCCGGGTCGCCCGGCTTGGACCGGATGGCCAGCAGCAGCGCGCGCGGCGGCGCCATCGTCGAGCCGTCGAGGTCGTCGGGGTCGAGGAAGAGGTCACTGCCCGACGCGGCGGCCACGGCGGCGCGGTGCAGCGCGGTGCGCGACATCGCCTGGGCGTAGCTGGCCACGTCGCACACCGCTCCGGTGTGTGTGGCCAGCAGCTGCGCGGCGTGCCTGCCGACGGCGGAGGCGACGTAGTCCAGTCCCCACAGCAGGGGCGTGCGGTCGGCCAGCCGCAGCGCGAGCGTCTTCGCCGGGTTGACGAACGACTCGTGCTGCATGTGGTCGCGTTCGGCCTCGTTGTCCAGTTCGTCGGCCAGCGTGTCGGTGTCGACTTCGAGCAGGCCGAGGGTGCGCAGGGTCAGCAGGCCCGCGGTGAACGCCTTGGCGAAGCCGAACCCCGGCGGGACGCTGACCCGCGGCGCGAGGTGCACCGCCATGCCCGCGCCCGCGGCGGCCACCGGACCGTCCTGCGGCGCGGTCAGCACGACGCCCGCGCCGAACCGTCCGGCCCGCGCGATCGACTCGGCGAGCACTACGTCACCGGCGTCGTCGGTGTGCGAGATGACCACGTCGAGCGGCCCGATCCAACTCGGCACCAGGTCGGCGACGACCAGCGGCACCGGGCAGGACGGGGCGAGCAGGGCGGAGAGCAGGTGGCAGACGGCCGGGCCGAGGCCGGGCCTGGTCAGCAGCACGATGGCGCGCGGCTTGAGCCCTTCGAGGCGGTCCAGCCGGGCTTCCACCGCCGCCTCGGCGGTCGCGCGCACCTGCGCGCCCGCCAGCGCGGCGGCCCGCAGCAGACCGTCGGCGTCGACCTCGGCCAGCCGGGCCGCGTCGTCGAGCAGGCTGTCGTCCGGCAGCGCGGTCATTGCGAGTCCGGCTGCTCGCCCGGGTTGGTCGCCTCGTCGAGCAAGAGGACCGGCACCCCGTCGTCGACTCGGAACTGGCGCCCGCACTCGGTGCAGGTCAGCGCGTCGGCGTTCGGGTCGTCGGGCGTGCCGACGACCAGCCGGGCGTGGTCGTCCGACGGGCACGCGAGGATGTCCAGCAACTGCGGGTCCAGATCGACTGCCATGGTGGGTCCTCCTCGACTCCAGTGTCCCAGGCCGGGGCCACCCCCGCCTGGGCAAGATCAGCGTTTCTCAGGCGCGGACGATCGCTAGGACCTCGTCGCGCAGCGCGGCGACGGCGGTGTCGTCCGCGGCCTCGATGTTCAGGCGCAGCAGCGGCTCGGTGTTCGACGCGCGCAGGTTGAACCACGAGCCGTCGGCCAGCTGCACGGTCAGGCCGTCGAGCTCGTCGAGTTCGACACCGTCGCGGCCACCGAACTCGGCCTTGATCGCGGCGAGCCTGCCCGCCTGGTCGGCGACGGTGGAGTTGATCTCACCCGAGGCGGCGTAGCGGTTGTAGACCGTGGTCAGCGCCGAGAGCGGGCCGTCCTGCTCGCCGAGCGCGGCCAGCACGTGCAGCGCGGCCAGCATGCCCGTGTCGGCCTTCCAGAAGTCGCGGAAGTAGTAGTGCGCCGAGTGCTCGCCGCCGAAGATGGCACCCGTCTTCGCCATCTCCTCCTTGATGAAGGAGTGGCCGACGCGGGTGCGGACCGGCTTGCCGCCGTGCTCGGCGACGATCTCGGGGACGGCCTTCGACGTGATCAGGTTGTGGATGACCGTGCCACCCGGGTCCTTGACCAGCTCGCGCACCGCGACCAGTGCGGTGACCGCGCTCGGGGACACCGGCTCGCCACGCTCGTCGACGACGAAGCAGCGGTCGGCGTCGCCGTCGAAGGCGAGGCCGGCGTCAGCGCCGACCTCGCGCACCTTGGCCTGCAGGTCGACGATGTTCTTCGGGTCGAGCGGGTTGGCCTCGTGGTTGGGGAAGCTGCCGTCGAGCTCGAAGTACATCGGGACGACGTCGAAGGGCAGACCCGCGAAGACGCTGGGGACGGTGTAGCCGCCCATGCCGTTGCCCGCGTCCACGACGATCTTGAGCGGGCGGCTGCCGGACAGGTCGACCAGCTTGTTCAGGTACGCGGCGTACTCGGCGAGCAGGTCGCGCGACTCGACGCTGCCGGACTTGCCGGAGCCGGGGGTGTTCGCCTCGACATCGCGCTGGATGTCGGTGAGGCCGGAGTCCTGCCCGACCGGGGCGGCGCCCGCGCGGCAGAGCTTGATCCCGTTGTACTGGGCCGGGTTGTGGCTCGCGGTGAACATCGCGCCGGGCAGGTTCAGGCTGCCGGAGGCGAAGTAGAGCATGTCCGTGCTGGCCAGGCCGATGTTGATGACGTCGACACCCTCGCCGGAAGCCCCCTCGGCGAACGCGTCGGCCAACCCGGGCGACGAGTCGCGCATGTCGTAGCCGACGACGATCGTCGGGCCACCGACCAGTCGGGCGAATCCGGCACCGATGGCCCGGACGAGGTCGGCGTCGATCTGCTCGCCGACGACACCGCGGATGTCGTACGCCTTGAAGACGCCGGACAGGTCACGCACGGGATGCTCCCAGGGGTTGGCACTGTAGGGCTCTCGCGGCGAGCCTACCGGCGGGGAACCCGCGCGCCGCACTCAGTCGTTGACCGGGTCGGGCAGCACCCGCAGGTGCCCGCGGCGGGAGCCGAGGGTCTGGTCGGGCTGCTCGATCGGCCGGTCGACCCGGCCCGCCTCGCGCACGGCCTCGGCCAGCGCGGTCAGGTCGTCGACCGATGGCTCGGGGAGGGCGAACTCGCCGTCGTAGCGGACGACCTCCCAGCCACGCGGCACGGTCAGCCGAAGCGCGTGCTCCTCGCACAGGTCGTAGCTGTGCGGTTCGGAGTAGGTGGCCAGCGGACCGACGACGGCGGTCGAGTCGGCGTAGGCGTAGGTCAGCGTGGCGACGGCCGGGTTGAGACACCCGGTTCGCGAACACCGACGCACGCTCCGCACGATCGGTGACCATAGCGCCTCCGGCCGGTCCGGCGGCGCAGGAGTGCGCCCGACACGCCAGGGCTCCCCCGCTCCGATGCCGCTGGCACACCCATCCGGCGCAGCCGTACCCTGCTGATCGTGGTGACGGCTCGCAGCTCCCGGCGACGCGGACGACGCAACCGCGACCGACACGGCCGCGGCCTGCGCGGACCGCTCTTTCCCTCGACCCTCCCCGCGGCCAGCACCCGCGCGGAGAAGTTCGACGCACTAGTGCTGGACGCGCTCGAACCCATCGAGGCCCGCTGGCGCACGGAGCTGACCAAGCTCGACGTCGCGGTCGACGATGTGCCGGAGGTTCCCGACGGCGCGACCCCGGACGGGGTGCTCGCCGACAGCGGTGTGCCGCTGGCCCGGTTGGTGCAGGCCGGGGTGGACCGGCGCGGGCAGCCGACGCGGGCCAGGATCGTGCTGTACCGGCGGCCGCTGGAGGCACGGGCGAAGGACGGGGCGGACCTGGCCGGTCTGATCCACGACGTGCTCGTGGAGCAGGTCGCGACCTACCTGGGGCTGGACCCAGGCGTCGTCGAGGGCGAAGGCTGACAAGCCCTATTTCGTCTTGACTCCCTCGTTGATCACGCCGAATGGCACGTGCACACATGGAACTGTCAAGGCTGCCGTCTCGAGGTTCAGCTTCTGATCATCGAAGAACAAATGAGGCTTCAAGACCTGCAGTACCTTACTCTTATCTATGCCGCCAAGAAAGAATGCGTCATTAACTCGCAGCCCCCACTCTTTCAGGCTCAAGACTGCGCGTTCATGAGAAGGAGCATTCCGGGCCGTCACCACCGAAACTCTGACGCGTACCCGATATTTGGGATCCGCTAAACGCTTTTCCTCCTCCCGCTGTTGAATCCTGTTGATTCCTTTCAGAAAGTCCTTGAGCGGGCCGGGGTTATGCGTTGCCGCCAGATTTGTCGTCTCGTGCTCATGGAATTTTTCGAGACCATTTCCTTGCATGACTCGCTCCGACTCATCGTCGGCCAACACGCCGTCGAAATCGAACGCGATTCGCAGATCAACCTCTTCATCGTCCACGAACTCAGACTTGATCACACAGCCAGCGGGCAGACCCTCCCCCACGGCCTGGCGAACATCACCTTGACTACCTGACAGGAACAGCGACATGTTCAAGGCATGCATGAATCCGAAAGGTGAACGGCCCTGCTGAAATATGGCCCTCGTTATCGGCAAGGCGTGATGCTTTATGGATCTCATCACACGAAGCCCGGTGTCCGGACTGTTCTTGGACAGAACAATGACTTCGACAAGAGGGTTATTCTCTTCCGTCAGCCCGTTGAGCGAAAGTAGTCGTTTGATGAACGGGAACGCAACACCCGGACGAAGCGGCTTACTCAAACGCTCCTCTTGATATTCGCGATATGCCCGCACCCCGTGCTTCCGGAACACTTTGTCCGATTTTGCAAGATCGAACAAAGCGCTTGAGGCGATCCCGATCACGAGCCTGTCGTCCAGGCTGTAGGGCATACAAACCACCTCCGCGCCACCGTCAGCGACCGACAAGCGTATCCCCAAGATGGGTGCCCAGAGTGCGAATGCCTCATCAACTGCCCATTGGGGCGCGGGTGATCTGCCTAGTCCTCCTGCTCGCGCCGTCCGGGGATCGACGTCAGCAGGATGAACAACACCACCGCGCCCTGAGTCAGCAGGAGCACGCTCCTCAGCGCCGTCGGCATCTCGACGCGCACGTCGGCGGCGCGGGTCGGGACCACCACGGCGACCAGGTGACCCCACGCCCGCACGACGGGCGCTTGCTTGCCGTCGACCGTCGCGTGCCAGCCAGGCTCCTCCTCCGCCGCGATCACCAGCAGCCTGCCCTGAGCGCCATCGGACACGCGAAGCGCGACGTTCGGCGGCGCCGCCTCCACCGGTACGACACCCCCACCCAGATCGAGCTGCGCGGGTGGCCTGCCGCCGGTCACCGCCGCTCGCGCCAGGTCCGGTGACAGCAGCAACGCGGGCCCCGCGCTCAGTTGCAGTCGGACGACTGGCCTGCCGTCGGTCGTCGCGGGCGCGTCCGCCACCAGATCGCCCACAGCGGCCTTGAGCCGGTCACCCGCCGCCCGGTCCGGGAGAACGGCGAACAACACCCCGTTCGCGGCGGCCATCGCGACGGCGGTGCGGGCAGTGTCGGGGTCGCCGGAGGTGAGGTCTCGGCTCAGGCC
>DATLIA010000098.1:0-2289 GCA_035540215.1 Actinokineospora sp.
GGCCTGCGCGGGTCAAAATGGTGGGCCAGGTGAAGCCCACCCGCGCCGCGTGTTTAGGCCATTTTTCCCCCAAATCAAGGCGAACCACCCGAACAGGCCGTTGGTCCTGGCCCATTGCGTTTTAGGGCTGGCTGGTATTACTATCCACCCAGAAGTCCTTGGATTCTGACTGCTGCGGCTAGTACTTCTGGGTCTTCTGTTCGTCCGTATACCTCTACTGCGGTGTCGGTGAACTTGATGACGTGTTCGTCGCCGTTCTCGGCCGCTCGGGCCAGTACCTCGGCCACCGGGTCATCTGCCGTTGGGGCGTTGGGCAGGGTTTCGCGTGGGGCGCCTTCTATTGGGGCGTACATCGCGATCAAAGCTGCGCTGGCTGCCCAAGCGCTGGTCAGGCTTGGTGCCCATAGATCCCTTGGTAGGGCTGGCAAAGCGTGCAGTACGGCGTTCGGTGCTGTCGCGATGTGCACCAGCAGTACTGGGCTTGCGTGTCCGTGTGTCAGGTACTTCCGGGTGGCCGCGCCCACTAGATCCGTCAGGCGCTGCTTTGCCTCGTCCGGATCCACCGCAGGCCGCATCGCTGCCAAAGCCGTGGTGAACTCGGTGCCGAGCCGCCCCAGGCGGGTGGCTAGGAGTCCTTGTTGGAGGGGGATCCTTGGCACCGACTCCAGTGCGGTGAAGGAGTCCAGATCTCCGGCGGGCTCAGCCACCGGCACCCCGACCGACCTCGCCGCCCACCAAGCCAACCCGTGCGCCAGCTCCACAACTGCCGGTTCGCTTTCATCCCCGGCCAACAGAGTCCGCAACGCATGGCTGACTCGGATCACGCCGTGGGTCGCGCCCGCTGCGATGCCTGGCAGCAGACGCGGCCACCACACCGCGAGGACGTCGCGCCACGGGTGGTCCTGCAGTTCCGAGGTGAAGTAGTCCACCCAGTCGGCGATGCGGCCAAAGTCGCTCATCGCCGCGTGCCAAGTCGCGTCGGTGATGCGTTCGGAAGGCGAGGGCAGGTCGTCCAGACGGCGGATGTAGTGGTCGAGCCAGGCGGGCACCATGTCCCCGTGGCCGCGCCGGACCAGGACCTCGGCGGCCATCGGGCCGTGGTTGGACAGCTCGTCGCCCCATTCCGGGCCTGATCCGTGTAGGCGGGCGTAGGCCTCGTCCAGGATCTCGTTCACGACCCCGATCTCCTTCGTTGCGTGCGTGATGAGTAAGCGACTCTTCACCGCACGTTACAGGTCACCACCGACACTCCGGCGCTGGTCGAGCCGCGACGGCCACCAGATCGCGCGGCCGATGTCGACCGACAGGGCGGGGACCAGCAGCGAACGCACGAGCAGGGTGTCCAGCAGGACACCGAAGGCGACGATGAAGGCGATCTCCGCGAGGAACAGGATCGGGATCACCGCCAGCGCGGCGAAGGTCGCGGCCAGGACCACGCCCGCCGACGTGATCACGCCGCCGGTGAGGGTCAGGCCGCGCAGGGTGCCGTCCTTCGTCCCGAGGGTCTTGGATTCCTCGCGGACCCTGGTCATCAGGAAAATGTTGTAGTCGATCCCGAGCGCGACCAGGAAGACGAACCCGAACAGCGGCACGACCGGATCCGCGCCGGGGAAGCCGAAGACGTGGTTGAACACCAGCGCGGCGACGCCGAGGGTCGCGGCGAAGGAGATGACCACCGTGGCTATCAGCAGTGCGGGCGCCAGCAGTGAGCGTAGGAGCAGGGCCAGCACCAGGAAGATCACCAGCAGCACGATCGGGATGATCACCATGCGGTCGCGCTTCGACGTCTCCTGGGTGTCGAGCTGGATCGCCGTGGGGCCGCCGACTTTCGCCTCGGCGCCGGGGATCTGGTGGACGGCGGCGCGTAGGCGGGTGACGGTGTCCACCGCGGCGGCCGAGTCGGCCGCGTCGGTGAGGGTGACGTCGATCTTCACCAGGCCGTCGACCACGCGGGGTTTCCCGTCGGGGCTCGCGGTGACCTTCGAGGTCGAGACGCCGTCGACGCGGGTCGCGGCGACGACCTCGTCGGCCTTGTCGGCCTTGTCGGCCTTGGCGATGATGATCGCGGGGGACCCGGTCCCGCCGGGGAAGTGGCGGGACAGGACCTGCTGACCGGCCACGGAGTCGACCTCGGTCAGGAACACCTCGGACTGCGCGGTCCCGCTCGCCTTCAGCTGCGGCGCGAATGCGACGCCGACCAGCAGGACGAGCGTGGTGCCGACCCAGACCGCGCGCGGGACGCGGCCGATCCAGCTCGCCACCCGGTGCCAGACGCCGCTGGTCTCCGGG
>DATLIA010000099.1:0-24959 GCA_035540215.1 Actinokineospora sp.
CGAGGGAGTCGGCTGCCTGGTCGAGGAAGGCGTCGACCTGGTCCTCGTGGTACCCGCGCTTCACCAGCGGGGCCGTGTCGAAGACCGCCGACCGCACCTCTTCGGCGGTCAACGGGTCCTCGCCTGCCAGCGCGGACTCGATCCGGTCGAGGAAGTCGTCGACCTGGTCCTCGTGGTAGCCGCGTTTGCCGAAGGGCGCCTTGTCGAAGGTGACGGCGCGCACTGACTCAGGGCTGAGTGTCATGGGACGACTCCCTCAGGATGCGTGGAACGCGTTCTGGGCGGCTTCCAGGCCCTGGCTGACCAGGGCCTCCACCGCGTCGGCGCAGCGGTCGATCTCGAAGGCGAGCTCTTTACGCTCGGCCGGGGCGAAGTCACGCAGCACGTAGTCGGCCGGATCCATCCGGCCCGGCGGCCTGCCGATGCCGAACCGCACCCGGTGGTACTCCTTGGTGCCCAGCGACTTGGTGATCGACCGCAGACCGTTGTGGCCGTTCTCGCCGCCGCCGAGCTTGAGCCGGACGGCGCCGAACGGCAGGTCCAGCTCGTCATGGATCACGACGAGGTTCTCCTGCGGGGCCTTGAAGAACTTGGCGGCGCCCACGACCGGGCCACCGGAGAGGTTCATGTAGCTGCGGGGCTTGACCAGCACGACCCGCGTGTTCGCGAGCCTGCCCTCCAGCACGTCCGCGCCCGCCTTGTGGCTCTTGAACTTGCCGCCGACCCTGGCCGCGAGCTCGTCGGCGACCAGGAATCCGATGTTGTGCCGGTTGCCCTCGTACTGCGGACCCGGATTGCCCAGGCCCACGACGATCATCGGCGCGTCGGTCATCTCAGCTCCTGTAACCGCCGGTGCCCCGGCCCAGCGTGACTGGACCGGGGCACCGGGATGATCAGCGGAGGGGGGTTCAGCCCTCGTCGCCCTCGGACACCGGGGCCGCCGCGGGGGCCTCGCTGCCGTCGGCGTCCATCTGCTCGGCGGTCGGGGCGGCGTTCACCGCGACGACCAGGGCTTCCGGGTCGGTGACCAGGGTCGCGCCCGCGGGCAGCGGAATGGCGCCCGCCAGGATCTGCGTGCCCGCCACAGCGCCCTCGATGGAGAACTCGATGCCGTCGGGGATGTGCAGCGCCTCGACCTCGATCGACAGGGCCGACAGGTCGTGGGTGATCAGGGTGCCAGAGGCGGCGTCGCCGGTGATGGTCAGCGGGATGTCGACGGTGACCTTCTCACCGCGCTTCACCAGCAGCAGGTCCACGTGCTCGATGTAGTTCTTGAGCGGGTGGGTGGTGATGGTCTTGGTCAGCGCCAGCTCGGCACCGTCACCGATGTTCAGCGTCAGCACGGCGTTGCTGCCGTGCTCGCGGACGGCGCGGGCGAACTCCAGCGCGGGGAGCGCCAGGTGCTTGGGGTCGGAACCGTGTCCGTAGAGCACGGCGGGAATCTTGCCTGCGCGACGGGTGCGGCGCGCTGCGCCCTTGCCGAACTCCGTGCGCTGCTCGGCGGCCAGACGTACCTCGGACACGGTGGTGCTCTCCTATGCTGATCATGATGCGGCGGGGGCGCGACTTCTCAGTCGGGGCGGCAGCCTGCGGCGTGGGGCGCGGAGAGCATGAATAAACGTACGGTCGAAACCGCCACGTCGATCACGCCAGGCGCGATGCCCGCCTCGCCGAGGCAACCCGGATAGTTTACGCAAAGCCCACGGCCCGGTCGAACCGGGGTCGTCCGGCCGTTATTTCTTGGCCGCCAAGATCCCGGTGAGCAGCCCCGGAAAGAGCGTGTCGAGATCGTCCCGACGCAGCGAAGTGATCCGCGAGGTGCCCGACTGGACAGTCCAAGTGACGCCCGCGTCGCGAAGGATCCGCAGGTGGTGGGTGCGAGTGGACTTGCTGATGGGCAGCTCGATCGTGCCGCAGGCCACGCCTTCGCCGAGTTTGGCCAGCTCACGGACCATGTGCAGCCGCATCGGGTCGGCCAGCGCGTGCAGGACCGCGTCTATCCGGATCTCGTCGCGGGTCGGGTGGGGCAGGGCCTGCACTACTTCGGTCATGGCGTAATAGTACGAAGTTCATCGTACTACGGCCAGTTTCGTAGTACGTTCAACGTCGAACAACCGCCCCGAGCTTGGGAGCCGAATGTCCTCCGCACGGACCTACCTGCTGGCCGCCGGCGCTTTCGCGGTGGGCACCAGCGGCTACATCGCCTCCGGCGTCCTGCCCGCCGTGAGCGCTGAGCTGCACGTCTCGCAGACGACCGCGGGCCAGCTCATCACGGCCTTCGCCCTGTCTTACGCGGTCAGCGCCCCCTTGCTCGCCGCGCTCACGGGCCGTTGGGATCGTCGGAAACTGCTGGTCACAGCGTTAGCTGTTAGTGCGCTAGGTAACGCCCTATCGGCTGTTGCACCCACCTACACCTTGCTGCTCGTCGCGCGCGTAATCAGCGCATTGGGTGCGGCGGTGTTCACCCCCGCGGCGACTCTCGTGGCGACGGAGCTGAACCCACCGGAGAAGCGCGGGCAGGCGGTCGCGACGGTGTTCAGTGGGCTCACGTTTGCCCTGATCCTGGGTGTCCCCGCGGGCAGCCTGCTCGGCGACATCATGGGCTTCCGCGAGGTCTTCGCCCTGGTCGCGGCGGCTTCGGTCCTGGCGGCGGTCGGGGTCTTGGTCTATGTCCCGAAGGTCGCACCGCCGCCGGTCGTGAGCATGCGGGAGCGATTCGCGGTCGCGGCGAACCCGACAGTGCTACTCGTCCTGGCGATGAGCGTGCTGGGGGTGCTGTCCGCGTTCAGCGTCTATACGTACATCGCGCCTTTCCTGGCCGAGTCGGCCGGGGCGCGCGGGGTGACGGTCAGTCTTCTGCTGTTCGCGTATGGCCTGGGCGGGGCGATCGGCAATTCGCTGGGTGGGCGGTTGACGGATCGGTTCGGCAGCACTAAGCCGTTGATGGTGATCTTCGGGATCGTGATCACGATTCTTGTGACTCTGCCGGTGACCGCGACGACGGTGGCGGGGGCGGCGGTGGCGATGTTCCTTTGGGGGATGTCGACGTGGTCGGTCAATCCGCCGATCCAGAACTGGCTGATCGAGTTGGCTCCCGTGAACAGCGGACTGCTGCTGTCGCTGAACGCGTCAGCTATCTATCTGGGCGCGGGTTTGTCGGGGGTGTTCGGCGGGATCGTGATTGATACGGCGGGTGTGATGGCGTTGCCGCCTTTCGCCGGAGTCTTGGCGGCGGCGTCGATCGTGATGGCTGTGCTCGCGGCCCGACGTCACCGGGCGACTACACGTCCCGAGCCCGAACTCGTGACCGTCAGCGCTCGTTGAGTGCTACTCGGCGACCGGTTGCCAGGTGACGCACGTCGGTAGGGCCTTGGTGTCGAGGAACTCGGAGAGGGCTTCGAACACCGTGTCGAGCGGCACCTCGGCATGCGGGGGGACGGCGATGTCATAGAGCCCGCCAAGGCAATATGTCTGCCACTCGTCGTCTGTTCCCGTGGTCGGAACGTGGCGGGTCGACCCTGTCGCCCAGATCAGGATTCCGACACTGTTGTCGATTCCGACGGTGAGGGTCTTGCGGTCATGCGACATCGGGTCGGTAGGACCTGTTGACACCGACCACGCCCAGGGAACCTCGACGCCTGAGGCGTTGAGTCCACGGATCAATGCCGTCAGGTCGGTTCCGGCGGGAATGTCGTCTGTGTGGATGGACGACGCTTCGAGGATGTCGGGGATCATGCAGGCGCCCTGCCTCGGAATTCCTGCTGGAACGGGTTGCCCTGCGCGTCTGTCCCCAGAACAGTGACCGTGCATCCCTCCGGGATGAAGACAGGCAAGAACTGTGCGCAGCCTATCGGCGCGCGCGGCTCCGAACCACACGGTGCGTGATTGATGATCACTCGGGCGTTGCGGGCGCCCGACGTCACCATGACGAGGACAGCCTTCATCTCCACGTGGTTCTTGACGTTGAGCGCGTCCGCTGGGAGTCCGAGTGTTCGTATCCGCTGGGCCACCTCGACGGCCCAGACGTCTTGATGCGTCGCGGTGAGCTGCCCGTAGTCGCGGCCGTCGATCTCGATGTGCCCGGTCATCGGTGAGTTCCGTCTGCCACGGAGCACTCGTGGCGGCAGGTCGTCGGAGTACGGCAGGGCAGCAGCGGGATAGCGATCGCCATGGCGGTTACGGACTCCTGAGGCCTGTTCCGACATCGGCGCGGTCAAGACGGGTCCCGCCGTCGCGGCCGACGCGCCAAGTTTGCTCAGGTAGGCCCGGATCGCGTGATCGGCGTGTGTGAGTGCGCCTTGCGCATGGGCGACCTCGGAGCTTGCCTTGTCGAGCAGGGATACCGCTCTGTCGGCATCGGCGGCCCGAGTGCCCGCCGTCGCGCTGCTGAGTACGTGTCTCGCGTCAGCGAACGATGTGAGAGCAGTGCTGACGTGTGTTCGTGCGTTGCCGATTGACGCTAGGACTGCCCGCAGGTTCGCGGCCAACCGATCGACTGACACAGGTCAAGGCTAGGGCGGGCCGTCGTGTTTCAGGTGGTGAAATCGGTCAGCTGATCGGGGGTGGTGTAGTTGACGACCGGTTGTCCGATCTGAGTCAGCAAGTATTCGATCAGATCGTGGCCGTCTCCCCGACGTACGCCATATCGACACGCGTATTCCTGGGCCTGATTCGCCAGCTGGTCGAGATCGACCAGACCGCGGAGCGCGGCGTGCTGGATCATCGTGCCGACGTGGCTGCCGTCGGTGTGGTCGGCCATCTGGTCGAGGATCGTGCGCGGCACCGTGGTCACGGGTAAGCCGTCGATGATTGTGATGTCGTCCTCGGTCAGATCCCCGCGTCGCAGTCTGACGTCCTGTTCGCGGGTCGTGCGCCGTCGAGGCACGGTGACCTCGACAATGTCCGCGCGAAGGTCGCCGATATCGTGAATCAGTGCGGCTGAGCTGTGCGAAATCACTCCGCCGTCCGGGTCGAGATTTGGACGATCCCAGCCCGGAACAGCAGGGTTCAACCTCAGCCAGACGGCCTTCGCGTGGAGGTGCTGGGGGTAGCTTGCGGCTGTCGCGAGATAGCAGCTACTGGTAACCCGTTCGAGCAGGCCCGCTTCGACAGCGCGCAGCATCGTCGAGCCGCCGACACCGATCACCTTGGCTTGTGCCGAGGTGATCATTCCCCATTGGTCGCTGGTGAAGTCGGCCATCGCGCGCATCGCACTGACGAGGCCCGCGCAATGATTGCCACAGCGTGAAGGCGGCATTAGAAACGTCCAGGCGCTGCAGGCATGTGCGGAGATTAGAAGACCGGGTGGCGTTTCGGCTGGCGAACTCGTTCAGTCGAATGGGTACGTTACGGGGCGGAGACTTTGACGTCCTCCACGTTGTCGGCTCGGAGAAATTCTGGCTAGAGTGGCGATGAGAGTTCGGCGCCGTGGGTGCCGGGCAAGTCGCGAGGCCAGGTGCACCTGGGGCAGACCAGGACCCTGGCCTTACGCATGCCCAGAGCAGTTTGCCCAGTCGGCCGCAGCCCGGTACTTCATGCGGAACTCGGTGTCCTTCGGCCGGGCTCCGATCACTGCGGAGACATCTATAGGTGAGCCCGAGCGTTTTGGCTGGTGAAACGGATCAGCCGATCGTGCGCGCTGCGGATTGTGGATTAGGTGGTCTCATTGGTGGGTGATCAGCAACCGGTTGCCCGCTCGGATGCGGGCTTTGGGAATGGAACTGGCGGCCGCTCGTGAGCGGACCGGGAAGACGACAAAAGAGGCCGCGTTCGGGATTGGGCTTTCTGCGCCGACGTTGAACCGCAGTGAGAAAGCCAAACGGCTGTCCCCGATCACCGATGTCGCGGGGCTCTTGGCGCTTTATGAAGTGACCGGGGATGAGCGGAAGCGCATCATGGAACTCGCCGACAAGCTGGAGGCGCCGGAGTGGCTCGAAGCAGGGGACCGGCTCCCGCGCCTACTCAAGCCCTACGCCACCTTTGAAGCGCGGGCGACCTCGCTGACGGACGTCTCGTTCGACTACATCCCTGGTCTGCTGCAGATCGAGCAGTACATGCGAGCTGTCCACGCCTCCCAGGGCGTCACGGGGGCGGATCAGGATGCGCGAGTCAAGGCGCGGCTGGAGCGTCAGAAGGTCCTGATCGCGCGCCGCGCCCCGCGATACATGGCTGTCATCGAGGAATCCGCGCTGCGGCGAACATACGGCGGATCGGAAGCGATGTTCCGACAGATAAACTGGCTGATTGATCGTGCGTGGCAGCCGAACATCGATATCCATGTGATCCCGTTCCGGCGATGGGGATATCCGAATCCCGGTTCGTTCGTCACAATGGGATTCGGGGAGGACCCGCCCATCGTGTTCTTCGAGAACCTGGCCGTCGCGGGCTTCCTGGACGCCCCTGATCACACCCAGTTGTTCCGGGATGTCGCTGCTAAGCTGATGAAGTTCGCGCTGGATTCAGCCGATACGGTGAAGTTTCTGACCAGCCTGGCGGCCGACTACGAACGGGGCTGAAACGGGATGCACGGAGAGTGGCGCAAGTCGAGCTTCAGCGGCTCCGAGGTGAACTGCATTGAGGTCGCTTACACCGCCACAGTCCGTGTCCGGGACTCCAAGAACCCCGAAGGCGGCACACTCCGATTCCCGGAGGCCGCTTGGGCGCCCATGATCGGCGCGGTGACCTGGGACGGGCCGTAGCCCGTCCCAGGTCCGCGAATCAGGCGTCGCCGTCGAACAGCGAGGTCACTGAGCCGTCCTCGAATACCTGCTGAATCGCCCGAGCCAGCAGCGGTGCGATCGACAGCACGGTCATCTGCGGGAAGCGCTTCTCGTCCGGGATCGGCAGTGTGTTGGTGAAGATGACTTCCTTCGCCCCGCACTCCGACAGTCGTTCGCGAGCCGGGCCGGACAGCACGCCGTGCGTGGCGGCCATGACGACGTCCGTGGCGCCCTCGTCCAGCAGTTGGTAGACGGCCTTGGCGATGGTGCCGCCGGTGTCGACCATGTCGTCGATCACCACGCACAGCCGTCCCTTGACCTCACCGACGACCCGGTTCGCCACGACCTCGTTGGGGCGCAGCGGGTCCCGCGTCTTGTGGATGAAGGCGATGGGCGTGCCGCCAAGGTCGTCGGCCCACTTCTCGGCCAGCTTGGTGCGGCCCGCGTCCGGCGAGACGACCGTGATGTTGGAGGCCGGGTAGTTGTCCTTGATGTAGCGCGACAGCAGGGTCTGGCCAAACAGGTGGTCGACCGGTCCGTCGAAGAAACCCTGGATCTGGGCGGTGTGCAGGTCGACCGTCATGATCCGGTCGGCGCCCGCGGTCTTGAACAGGTCGGCGATGAGGCGCGCGGAGATGGGCTCGCGGCCCTTGTGCTTCTTGTCCTGACGCGCGTACGGGTAGAACGGCATGATCACGGTGATCCGCTTGGCACTCGCCCGCTTGAGGGCGTCGACCATGATCAGCTGTTCCATCACCCACTGATTGATCGGGGCGCACGCGCTCTGGATGACGAAGGCGTCGCAGCCGCGGACGGATTCCTCGAAGCGGACGAAGATCTCGCCGTTGGCGAAGTCGTAGGCCGACTGCGGCGTGATGCTCACATTCAGGTGCTTGGCGACTTCCTCGGCCAGCTCAGGGTGAGCCCGGCCGGAGAAGAGCATCAGGTTCTTCTTGGGGATCCCGGCCTTGATACTCATGCACTGCCCTCGCTGTTCTTCTCGTCCTGCTTGCGGGCCTTCGCCCGTTCCGCGGCCTCGGCCGCCGCGGTACCTGGGCGGCGGTGGACCACCCAGTCGTCGATATTGCGCTGCATACCGCCCGAGATCGCCAAGGCGCCCGGGGGCACGTTGCGCCGGATGACGGTTCCGGCGCCGCTGTAGGCACCGTCGCCCACCGTCACCGGTGCCACGAACATGTTGTCCGACCCGGTCCGCACATGCGACCCGACGACCGTCCGGTGCTTGTTGACACCGTCGTAGTTCACGAAGACGCTCGCCGCGCCGATGTTGCTGTGCTCGCCGATGGTCGCGTCGCCCACATAGGACAGATGCGGAACCTTCGACCCGGCGCCGATGTCGGAGTTCTTCACCTCCACGAACGTGCCGATCTTGCCGCCCGCGCCCAGCTTCGTGCCCGGACGCAGGAACGCGTACGGGCCGACCGTGGCCTTGTCGTCGATCACCGCGTCCGACCCGTGGGTCCGCACGACCGACGCGCCCGCGCCGATGATCACATTCGTGAGCGTGGTGTCCGGGCCGACGACAGTGCCCTCGCCGATCGTCGTGCCGCCGCGCAGCTGCACGTTGGGCTCGATGACCACGTCGCGGCCGAGTTCGACCTCGGCCTCGATCCAGGTCGTCGCCGGGTCGATCACCGTCACGCCCGCGCGCATCCAGCCCTCGACCACGCGCCGGTTCAGCTCGGCGCCCAGCTTGGCCAGCTGCACCCGGTCGTTGACGCCCTCGACCAGCCACGGGTCGTCGCACACCAGGGCGCCGACGCGGCGGCCGTCGCCGCGGGCGATGCCCAGGACGTCGGTCAGGTACAGCTCGCCCTGGGCGTTGTCGGTGGACAGCCGCGACAGGCCGTCGGTGAGGACCTCGGCGGCGAAGGCGTAGACGCCCGAGTTGACCTCGGTGATGGCGCGCTGCTCGGCCGTGGCGTCCTTCTGCTCGACGATCGCGGTGACCGCGCCGTCGGCATCGCGCACGATCCGGCCGTAGCCGGTCGGGTTTGGGACGTTCGCGGTGAGCACCGTGACGGCGTTGCCGCTCGCCGAGTGCTCGTCCAGCAGGCCGTTGAGGGTGGCCGTGTCGAGCAGCGGAACGTCACCGTAGGTCACCAGTACGGTGCCGGTCAGCGTGGGGAGCGGGGCCAGGCCGCAGGCCACCGCGTGGCCGGTGCCGTCCTGGGTCTCCTGCACCGCGACGGTGACCTCGCGGCCGAGCACATGCGCCAGGGACGCCAGGTGCGCGCCGACGGCGTCGCGGCCGTGGCCGATGACCACGACAAGGTGTTCGGGCTTGAGACCGTCGGCGGCCCGCACGGCGTGCTCGACCAGCGGGCGACCCGCGATCCGGTGCAGCACCTTCGGCGTCGCCGAGCGCATCCGGGTGCCCTCACCCGCGGCCAGGATCACTGTGCTGACCTGGCCGTGCTCAGCGCCCACAGGCGTGCTCTCGGACATCGCTCTCCCTCGCGTCGGTTCGACATCTGGCGCGGGGTCGGCTCCGGCGAACGGGACGACTCCGGCCGGGAGTCGATCCTACGTGGTCTCCGGCAGCACCCACGCGCGGTCATCCACAGGTGCGACGAGCGCCGCTCCCGAGTCGGCCGCGTCGGCCTCGCCCGCGGTGATCGCCACGATGTCGTTGCCACCGCCGCGCTTGGCCTGATACATCGCCGCGTCGGCGCGGGCGAGCGCCCGGACCGCGGTCTCCTGCGGCCGCAGCGACACCACGCCGATCGACAGCGTCACTCCGTGTGACAGGTCGTTGGGCAGCCCGGCGACCGAGTTGACCGCGCGCCGCAGCGCGGCCTCGGCGGCGTAGAGCGGCGCTCCGGGGAGCAGGACGATGAACTCGTCGCCGCCGTAGCGGGCCACCATGTCGCTGCCGCGCAGCGCGTCGCGCAGGGTGCTGGCCACCACGCGCAGCACGTCGTCGCCCTCGGCGTGGGACATGCGATCGTTGACGCCCTTGAACCCGTCGAGGTCGACCAGGGCGATGGCCAGCGGGTGGTTGTTGGGCGAGTTCGACAGCTGTTCCAGCCGCTCGTCGAGCGCGCGCCGGTTGGGCAGGCCGGTGAGCGGGTCCTGCAGCGCCTGGCGGGTGATCGCGCCGTGCATCCGGGAGAGCCGCTCGTGCTCGCGGCGGGTGTTGAGGGTGGCGATGCGCGACTCGCGCATGTCCCAGAGCTGACCTTCCAGCTCCGTCGCGTAGTGCTCAAGCGCGCCGGTCGTGCGGGAGGCGCCCTCGGGGCCGGACAGCCGCGCGTATTCGCGGATCAGGCAAAGCCGCAGCGTCGGCTCGGCGGCCTCCTGGTACATACGCGACCGCGCGTCGGCCAGGACCTCTACGGCCTCTTCCTCGTGGCCTTCGTGCTCCAGACAGCGTGCTAGCGCTATGGCGACCATCACCAGCTCACGCGGATAGCTCTGTGAGTCCATCAGGTAGCGCAAGCGGTTGAGGTGCGTGCCCGACGGCTGGGCCAGCGCCATGGCGGCGCCGACGATCGGGTTCTGGTCGGCGGCGGAGCGGTTGGGGTCGCGCGGGAACAGCGACTCGCGGAACGGCGCCTCGACGGCCACGGCGATGGCCGCGGCGGTGGCGAACCGCTCGGCGGCGCGTTCGTCCTCGCCGATGCGCTCCAGCCGCAGACCCCAGCCCAGCAGCAGGCGGACCCGGTTGATCAGGTGCACGGCGATCAGGTGCGGGCCAGCGCTGGCCCGGATGCTCTTGTGCGCGCGGCTCATCACCTGATCGGCGACCTCATAGACACCCAGCTGGGTGAGCACGATGCCGATGTCCATCAGCGTGGACGCCATGATCATGTCCCAGGTGCGACCACCGAGCATGACGTCCGGGGTGATGTCCTCGTCGAGCATGGCCAGCGCGACGGCCGCCTCGGTGAGCGCGGCGTCCTCGGCCCCCGCCAGCAGCAGCCTGCGGCCGCGCAGCGCGTGCGCGTCGGCCTGCAGGACGAACAGACCGTGACGCCGCGTGTGCGCGAGGAGTTCGTCGAGGAGGGGCTCCGCCGAGTCGGCCAGCTCGTTGTTGACCACCCGGACCGCCACCGCGGAGCGCAGCAGCTGGGCGACCATTCTGGGCTCGCCACGGTGCTGGGCCTCGGCGAGCAGCCGATCCACCTCGTCGGTGTGCCGCAGGCGTTCCTGGACCGGGCTGGTCTGGATCACCGCGAGCAACTCCCGGGCGCGACCTACCAGCCAGGCGTCGGAGCGTTCCTCCAACGCGGGCAGGTCACCGTCGCCCCGCTGCTCGTCGTCCACGTAGGTTGGTGCACCCCTTTTCGAGGTCCGGTATTTCGCCTACCCATCTGAGGTTTTCGGCTGTGCTCCGCCGCCAGGATTCGAACCTGAACCATTGGAACCAAAATCCAAGGTGCTGCCTTTACACCACGGCGGATCGCGAGCGGTCCCACCAACCGCTCGATGGGGACATCGTGGCACGACAGTCGCCTGGCAGGCAGCAGTACCCGGCGGATTGGGTCGCGCTCGCGTCCGATCGGGTGTTATCGGAGTCACAAGGTGGGTATTCCAGTGATCGACCGGATGCGCAGCGTTGATGGGCCTTTCAACATCAACGGCATCCGTGGCCCCGCATACGCCGAATAACAGGACAGGACGCTGGCGTGTACGGGTCGCGAATCCTTACGCTGGCGTAAGTTACGGCGCCGTAGGGCGGCCCGGGTATGGAGAGGGGAAGACATGACGACGACGGTCGACGCGTCCAGCGGAACCGCGACGCCGGGTGGGCCGAAGCCGATCATCGAGGGCAGGCGCAACCTGGCCACGCGGATCGCGGTCTACATCTTCATCCTGCTGCCCTTCGCCGCGCTCGTCGCCGCGGTCCCGTTCGCCTGGGGCTGGGGACTGAGCTGGGTCGACGTCGTGCTGGCGGTGTTCTTCTTCTATCTGTCCGGCCTAGGAGTAACTGTCGGCTACCACCGCCTGTTCACCCACGGCTCGTTCAAGGCCAACCGCGGCCTGAAGATCACCCTGGCCGTGATGGGCAGCATGGCCGTGCAGAGCCCGCCGATCACCTGGGTCGCCGACCATCGCCGCCACCACGCGTTCTCCGACCGCGAGGGCGACCCGCACTCGCCGTGGCTGTTCGGCACGTCGCCGGTGGCGCTGGCCCGCGGCTTCTGGCACGCCCACATGGGTTGGATCTTCGACCACGACGTGACGAACAAGGAGCGCTTCGCCCCCGACCTGATGGCCGACGAGGACATCGTTCGGGTGAATCGGCTCTTCATCGTGTTCACCGGTTTGACCTTGGTCCTGCCCGCGGTCCTCGGCGGGCTGATCACCTGGTCGTGGTGGGGTGCGCTGACCGCGTTCTTCTGGGCGGGCCTGGTCCGCATCGCGGTACTGCACCACGTGACATGGTCGACCAACTCGATCTGCCACATGATCGGCGAGCGCCCGTTCACCAGTCGCGACAAGGCGGCCAACTTCTGGCCGCTGGCCATCCTCAGCTTCGGTGAGTCCTGGCACAACCTGCACCACGCCGACCCGACTTGCGCGCGCCACGGCGTACAAAAGGGGCAAATCGACACGTCGGCCCGGCTGATCTGGATCTTCGAGAAGCTCGGCTGGGTCTCCGACGTGCGCTGGCCCACGCCCCAACGCCTGGCCAAGATCACCGCCAAGTAACCCGCGCCGTTCACCGCGTGGCCCTAGTGTGTGCGGCGTGGCGAGGCGTGTAACCAAGACCGATGAACCAGCGGTGGCCCGCGTGCGCATGACCGGCAAGGAGCGCAGGCAGCAACTGCTCGACGTCGCCCGCGCCCTGTTCGCCGAGAAGGGCTTCGACGGCGCGTCCATCGAGGAGATCGCCCACCGGGCGAACGTCAGCAAACCGGTGGTCTACGAGCACTTCGGCGGCAAGGAGGGCATCTACGCCGTCGTCGTCGACCGCGAGATGCACGCACTGATGTCCGGGATGACCGATGCGCTCACCGAGGACGCCCACCCCCGCCTGCTGCTCGAACGCGCGGCGGGGGCGCTGCTGAACTACGTCGAGGGATCGACCGACGGGTTCCGGATCCTGGTCCGCGACTCGCCGGTCGCGACGTCGTCGGGGACGTTCTCCAGCCTCCTGAACGACATCGCGTCGCAGGTGGAGCACATCCTGGGCGTCCAGTTCGCCAAGCGCGGCTATGAGTCGAAGCTCGCGGCGCTGTACGCGCAGGCGCTGGTGGGGATGGTGGCGTTCACCGGGCAGTGGTGGTTGGAGGTGCGCAAACCGAAGAAGAACGAGGTGGCCGCGCACCTGGTCAATCTGGCGTGGAACGGGCTGTCCAATTTGGAGGGTAAGCCCACCCTGCGCGGGTGATCAAGGCGTGACGCGCAATAGCTTGTCGTTGTCGCCGTTCGACGTGGTGATGTAAAGCGAGCCGTCCGGGGCGGTTCGGGCGGCGCGCAGTCGGCCGAACTGGTCGGCGAATTCCGGGGGAATGGCGACCGACTTGACGTTGGCGTCATTGTCCAATGTGAACAGCATCAGCTTGGCGCCCTTGAGAGCCGTAGCGACTAGAGCGCCGTCAAGCGAGCCCCACTGGGAGCCGGTGAGGAACGTGGCCGCGCAGATCGCCTCCGTCGTCTCGCCCGACTGCCATTTCGCCGGGATCGCGTCGGGGAAGCGCTGCAGGTCGGTCATCGGGACGTCCTCGTCATAGCTCTGGACCTTCCCGCCCTGTGACGGGTCCCAGCCGTAGTTCGCTCCGGCCTTCAGCAGGTTGATCTCATCGTTCTTGTCCGGTCCGTGTTCCGCGGTGAGGACTTGGCCGTTGGGCCGCAGGGCGACTCCCTGCACGTTGCGGTGGCCATAGGTATAGACCCGGGAGCCCGGAATCGGGTTGTCCGGCAACGCTTCTCCGGTCTTGAGGTCGATCCGCAGCACCTTGCCGCCCAGGGAGTTCTTGTCCTGAGGGATCGACGGACGCGCGGTGTCGCCGGTGCCGACGAGCAGCGCGCCGTCGGCGGCCAGGGTCGGGCGGCAGCCGGAGTGTCGGCCGCTCTGCGCGACCGGGAGGCCGGTCAGGAGTTCGCGGACGCGGGTCGCGACCTTCTCGTCGTCGGTCAGGCGCCAGGTGACGAGGCGGATGTCGCGGGGTTCGCCGTTCTCCCAATGGGTCTGGCAGGTGGTGAACTCGCGGCTCGACGCGAAGTCGGGGTGCACGACCAGGCCCATCAGCCCGCCCTCGCCGCGGACCATGATCGTGGAGGTCTCGGCCTTGAGCATCGTCACCGTCGCGCCCGGCAGGCCAGAGGAGAGCAGGGCGATGTCGCCGGTTCGCTGGGTGACCAGGACCTTCCCGTCCGGCAGGAAGCCGATGTCCCAGCCGTGGGTGAGGCCGCTCGCGACCGTCTCGATCTTGAGGCCCGGCGCGTTCGCACTGCTCGGCACCACGACGGTCGACGACGTGGGCACCTCGCCCGTGCCCGCCGACGTCGTGCACCCGGCGAGGAGGACTGTGGCGAGCAGCACAGCGCGCATGTCCCCAGGATGCCCGCCGAGGCGTTGGACCGCCGTGTGGTGACTCTCGTCTCGGCGGACGCGGACCTACTCGCGGGTTAAGGTTGGCCGGTGAATCTCAGGCTGGACATCGCCGACGCGGTCGCGACGCTGGTCATCGACCGCCCGGCCAAGCGCAACGCGCTCAGCTACGACATGTGGGCCGCGATCCCGCCGCTGGTCGCCAAGGTCGCCGCCGACGAGAGCGTCCGCGTCCTGCTCCTGCGCGGTGACGACCACTTCTCCGCGGGCGCCGACATCAGCGAGTTCGCCGAACTCCGCGCCGACGCCGCCGGGGCCCGCCGCTACGCCGAGGCCATCCACGCCGCGACCGACGCGCTCACCGGGATGGCCAAGCCGACCATCGCCGCGATCAACGGCTTCTGCATCGGCGGCGGCTGTGAGATCGCGTTGGCCTGCGACCTGCGCGTAGCCGCCGACGACGCCAAGTTCGGGATCACCCCGGCCAAACTGGGCATCGTCTACATGCTCCCGTCGACCAAGCAGCTCGTCGACGCGGTCGGCCCGGCCTGGGCCAAGCAGATCCTCTTCACCGCGGACATCATCGACGCCGCCACCGCGCTGCGCATCGGCCTGGTCAACGAACTGCACCCAGCGGCGGACGTGGTCAAACGCGCCACCGAACTCGCCCACACCATGGCGGGCCGCTCCCAGGTCACCATCCGCGGCGCCAAGCAGATCATCGGCCGGATCACCGCGGGCCACTTCGACGAGGACGACGCCGTCCACGCTCTCTATGCCGACTCGGCAGAGAGTGCGGACTACGCCGAGGGCGTCCGCGCGTTCCTGGACAAGCGCTCACCGAAGTTCTAAGTCCGCGAGTTCGGCGTTTAGGTTCGCGCGGGCTCGCTCCTCCCACTCCGCAAGCGCTTGCGGAGTGCGGTACAGCGCCGGTAGCTCTAACAGTGACCGCAGGATCGCCGCACGTCCCGGCCGGAACAGCTCATCCGGAACGTGCGCGTACTCAGCCCGAACCGAAGCCGCGTACTCCCAGTACTCCGGCGACGCCAGGATCGCCAGATCCGCGTCGCACAGCACTTCGCCGTTCCGGTCGCCCGCCTCCGTCGCGTGCCCAGCGGTCAACCGGACCAACCGCGCCACCTCGTCGACCGACGCCGAGTCCAACCCCGCATCTGAAAGCCACATCACCGCCAGCAGCGCACTCTGCTCCTCGTCGTCCGGCAACCCGGCGTGCACCGCGTCGTGGAACCAGGCGGCCAGGCGGACCAGGTCGGGTGCGTCGGCGTGCGCCGCGAGCGTGTCCACGTGCCGCAGCACCGCCCGCAGATGCGCCACCCCGTGATACGTCCGATGCGGCTCCGACCAGCGCGCCAACAGTTCCTCGCCCATCGACGCGGGCAGCCCGAGCCGGGCGAACAGATCCATGCCCCGACCGTATTCACGAGACGTTGTCGGTGCCAGGCCGTTGCGGTTCGTACGGGTCCGGTGCCGGGTGGCCGATTGTGTCGGCGGTGGTCGGTACGGTTCGCGGTGATGAGCAGCGTGCTGCAGGCGTATCGGTTCGCGTTGGACCCGACAGTGGCCCAGGAGGCCGCGTTGCGGTCGCACTGTGGCGCGCAGCGATACGCGTACAACTGGGGCCTGGCGTTGATCAAGGCCAATCTGGACCAGCGCCGGGCTGAGACCACTTACGGTGTCGAGGACGCCGAGTTGACGCCGTCGGTGTCGTGGTCTGGCTACGGCTTGCGGAAGCTGTGGAATCAGGCCAAGGGCGCGGTTGCGCCATGGTGGGCGGAGAATTCAAAGGAGGCCTACTCCTCAGGGTTGGCGAACCTGGCGACCGCGTTGAGCAACTGGAGCACCTCAAAGACCGGTGTCCGCAAGGGGCCGAAGGTCCGGTTTCCGGCTTTCAAGGGCAGGCGAGCGGGGTTGTCGTGCCGGTTCACCACCGGTGTGTTCGGGTTGGCTGATCGTGACCGCAGGCATGTGAAGGTTCCTCGCGTCGGCATCGTCCGCACTCACGAGTCGACCAGGAAGCTGGCCCGCCATGTCGCTCGTGGGGCTGCCCGCATCCGTTCGGCCACGATCGTCTACAAGAGTGGGCGGTGGTTCTGTGCTTTCTCCGTCGAGATCGAACGTGGTGACCCCGCGCCCACCCGACCGGACTCCGTGGTTGGGGTGGATCTCGGTGTCAAGTCCCTGGCGGTGCTCTCGACCGGTGAGGTCATCCCCAATCCGAGGCTTCTCGACGTGGCGTTGCGGGAGCTGCGCAGGTTGCAGCGTCAGGCCGCGCGTCGGACTGGCCCGAACCGGCGCACGCGGCAGGTTCCCTCGGGCCGGTGGCGCAAGACCCAGGCCAAAGTCGCTCGCATACACACGGCCGTGGCCAACGCCCGGCGTGACGGGCTGCACAAGCTGTCCACCCGCCTCGTCGGCGCCCACGGCACGATCGTCATCGAAGACCTGCACGTCGCCGGGATGTTGCGCAACCGGCGCCTGGCCCGGCACATCGCCGGGATAGGCATGGCAGAACTACGCAGCCAGATCGAGTACAAAGCCTCCTGGTCCGGTGGGCGTGTACACCTGGCGGACCGGTGGTATCCCAGCTCCAAGACGTGTTCGGCCTGTGGCGCGGTGAAAGCCAAGCTGCGCCTGTCTGAACGCACCTACACCTGCGACCGGTGTGGTTTCACGCTGGATCGCGATCTCAACGCCGCCCGCAACCTCGCCCGGCTTGTGAGCGAGGTCGCTGACGGTACGTCCTCCCCGAGTTGCGGGGCGACACAAAACGAGCCCGATGGAAACCCACGTCAGACCCGCACCGTGCGGGCACCGGGTACTGCCACGGGAAGGCCCTGCCATCAGGCCGGGCCAATGCCGCACCGCAAGGTGACGGCTCACGACACACTTTCGCACGTATCGTGAACGGTCTGTCCGTTCTGCCCCGCAAAGGATCTCGATGGCTCCGCTGCACCCGCTTCTCGAAGTCCTGCTCCCCAACCTCGCCGCCATCACCGACGCCGCAGGCGCCCCCACGCTCGACCTCGCGGGCCCCGTCGCCGCCCGTCCGCTCGTCGTGGCCGCGCTGGCCGAGGGCGCCACGAGCCCGGTGCTGGCCATCACCGCCACCGGCCGCGAGGCCGACGAACTCGTCGCCGTCCTCAGTGACCTGCTCGGCAAGGACGTCGTGGCGAACCTCCCGTCCTGGGAGACGCTGCCGCACGAGCGCCTGTCGCCGCGCGCGGACACTGTCGGCGGGCGGCTCGCGATCCTGCGCAGGCTGGCCCACCCCGAGGAGCAGGGCCCGCTGAAGGTCGTCGTCGCGACTGTCCGCAGCCTGATCCAGCCCATGGCCCCCGGCCTGGGCGAACTGGCCCCCGTCCACCTCAAGACCGGCGGCGAGCACGACTTCGAGCAGGTCCTCATCCGCCTTGCCGACCTCGCGTACGCGCGCGTCGACATGGTCGAGAAGCGTGGCGAGTTCGCCGTGCGCGGCGGCATCGTCGACCTGTTCCCGCCGACCGCCGAGCACCCTGTCCGGGTCGAGTTCTGGGGCGACGAGGTCAGCGAGATCCGCGCGTTCGCGGTGGCCGACCAGCGGTCGCTGCCCGGCGAGCTGACCGAGGTCACCGCCGCGCCGTGCCGCGAGCTGCTGCTCACCGACGACGTCCGCGCCCGCGCCGCCGCGCTCGCGGAGATCCACCAGGCCGACGCGCACCTGCACGAGATGCTCGACAAGCTGGCCAACGGCATCCCGTCCGAGGGCATGGAAGCGCTGATCCCGGCCCTTTGCCCCGGCGAGATGCAGCTGCTCACCGACGTCGTCCCGGCGGGCACCCACGTCGTGCTCAACGACCCGGAGAAGATCCGCACCCGCGCCCACGACCTGGTCCGCACCGGCCAGGAGTTCCTGGAGGCGTCGTGGATGGCCGCCGCGGGCGGCGGGAAGGCCCCGATCGACCTCGGCGCGTCGGCCTACCGCGACCTCGGTGACATCGCCGCGCACGCGCGCGACGGCGACCACCCGTGGTGGACCCTCTCGCAGCTCACCGACGCCTCGGCCATCGCTCTGGACATCCGCGCGGTCGATTCCTACCGCGGCGAGATCGAGCGCGCGTTCACCGATCTGCGCGCACACACCGCGGCGGGCGGCCGCGCCGTCCTCGTCGTCCCCGGCGCGGGCACGGCCAAGCGCGCGGTCGAGCAGCTCGCTGAGGCCGACATCCCGGCCACCTTCGTCGAGCGCCTCGACGGGCCTCCGGCCGCGGGCGTGGTCACCGTGGTCAAGGGCGCCATCGAGGACGGCTTCATCGTCGGGGACCTCGTCGTGGTCACCGAGGCCGACCTGACCGGCGCCAGGGCAGGAACGTCCACAAAGGACATGACGGCCAAGATGCCGTCCCGCCGCCGCAACGCCGTCGACCCGCTGGCGCTCAAGCCGGGCGACTACGTGGTGCACGAGCAGCACGGCATCGGCCGCTACGTCGAGATGGTCCAGCGCACGGTCGCGAACGCGACGCGCGAGTACCTCGTCCTCGAATACGCCAGCTCCAAGCGCGGCCAGCCCGGCGACCGGCTGTTCGTCCCCACCGACCAGCTCGACGAGGTCTCCCGCTACGTCGGCGGCGAGCTGCCCACGCTCAACAAGCTCGGCGGCTCCGACTGGAAGAACACCAAGGCCAAGGCCAAGAAGGCGGTCAAGCAGATCGCCGCCGAGCTGGTCCAGCTCTACGCGGCGCGCCAGGCCGCGCCCGGCCACGCCTTCGGCCCGGACACCCCGTGGCAGCGTGAGCTGGAGGACGCCTTCCCGTTCACCGAGACGATGGACCAGCTCGCCGCGATCGATGAGGTCAAGGCCGACATGATGCGCGGGGTCCCGATGGACCGCGTGATCTGCGGCGACGTCGGCTACGGCAAGACCGAGATCGCGGTGCGCGCGGCGTTCAAGGCGGTGCAGGACGGCAAGCAGGTCGTCGTCCTGGTGCCCACCACGCTGCTCGCCCAGCAGCACCTGAACACCTTCGCGGGTCGTATGCACTCGTTCCCGGTCACGGTCAAGGGCATGTCGCGGTTCACCCATGGCGCCGAGACCGAGGAGACCCTCGCGGGACTCGCCGACGGCAGCGTCGACATCGTCATCGGCACGCACCGCCTGCTGCAGACCGGGATCCGCTACAAGGACCTGGGCCTGGTCATCGTCGACGAGGAGCAGCGCTTCGGCGTCGAGCACAAGGAACACATCAAGGCCCTGCGCACGCACGTCGACGTGCTCACCATGTCCGCGACGCCGATCCCGCGCACGCTGGAGATGTCGCTGGCGGGCATCCGCGAGATGTCGACCATCCTGACCCCGCCGGAGGACCGGCACCCGATCCTGACCTACGTCGGCGGCTACGACGACAAGCAGGTCGCCGCCGCGATCCGCCGCGAGCTGCTGCGCGACGGCCAGGTCTTCTACGTGCACAACCGGGTCTCGTCGATCGAGAAGGCCGCGCGCCGCATCCGCGAGCTGGTCCCCGAGGCCCGAGTGGTCACCGGGCACGGCCAGATGAACGAGGATCGCCTGGAACACCTGATCCAGGGCTTCTGGGAGCGCGAGTACGACGTGCTGGTCTGCACGACGATCATCGAGACCGGCCTCGACATCTCCAACGCCAACACCTTGATCGTCGAGCGCGGCGACATGCTCGGCCTGGCCCAGCTGCACCAGCTGCGCGGCCGGGTCGGGCGCGGCCGGGAACGCGGCTACGCCTACTTCCTCTACCCGCAGGACTCCCCGCTCACCGAGACCGCGCACGACCGGCTCGCCACCATCGCCCAGAACACCGAGCTGGGCGCGGGCATGGCCGTGGCGATGAAGGACCTGGAGATCCGCGGCGCGGGCAACATCCTCGGCGCCGAGCAGTCCGGCCACATCGCCGGAGTCGGATTCGACCTATATATCCGACTCGTCGGTGAGGCTGTCGAGGCGTTCCGCAAGCACGCGGGCGCGCCGGGGACCGAGGACGACGAGGAACTGGCCGACGTCCGGGTCGACCTCCCGGTCGACGCGCACATCCCGCACGACTACGTGCCGGGGGAGCGGCTGCGCCTTGAGGCCTACCGCAAGCTCGCCGCCGCCCCCGACGCCGCCGGGCTGGACGCGGTCCGCGCCGAGCTCGTCGACCGCTACGGCGAGCCGCCGACCCCGGTGGTCAACCTGCTGGCCGTGGCCGCTTTCCGCCAGGCCGCCCGCGCGCACGGGGTGACGGAGGTGATCGCGCAGGGCAGCAACATCCGGTTCGCCCCGCTGCCGCTGCGCGACTCGCAGCTCGTGCGGCTCAAGCGGCTCTACCCGAAGGCGGTGCACAAGGCGGTCACGGACACCATCACGGTGCCCCGGCCGACCGAGGGCGCGGCGGGCGGGCGGATGGGCGCGCCGGTCCTGCGCGACCGGGAGCTGCTCGACTGGTGCGCGAAGTTCCTCGACTCCCTGACCGTTACCCCCGCGGCCGCGGGGGTGTAACCCGATCGTGCGGGGCGCTGTGAGAGGCTACGGCACTGTGACCACTGTCATTCGTCGTCGACGCCCGCTCGTCGCGCTCCTGTCCGGGTTCGCCCTGCTGGTCAGCGCGTGTTCCGCGGGCCAGGGGCCGGCCAACGCCGCCGCCGTCGTCAACGGCAAGACCATCACCGTCGACCGGGTTCAGGAGCTGGTGGAGAAGGCCGTCAAGGCCGAGCCCGCCGTTCAGGCCATGGCCGATCAGCGCAAGCTCGACCTGCTGTCGCGCGGTGTCCTGCGCCAGCTGATCCTGCATGAGCTGATCGCGGCCTACTCCGCCAAGGAGAGCCTGACGATCGACCCGGCGCAGGTGACCGAGCTGTCCAAGCAGCTTGCCGAGCCCACACCGCTGCCGACCGACGGCTCCGCGACCGCGGACATGATCGTCAGCCAGGCGGTCAACCGGGTCGTCGACCCGAACGAGCTGGCGCGCGACTACCTGTCGCTGGCGCAGATCGGCTTCAAGCAGGCGGCTGGCCTCGCGGTCACCATCGACTACTCGTTCGTCTCCGGCGGCGCCGAGGGTGCCGAGGGTGCTCCGGCCAACGCGGGCTCGCTGCGCGAGAAGGCGTTCGAGAAGGCCAGGCAGATGGCGACGAGCCTGGACGAGGCGTCCAAGATCATCGAAGCGGACATCAAGGTCGACAACCAGTCCGCCGAGAAGAACCGGACCTTCGCCCCGGCGCAGGCCCCCGACCTCGCGGGCAGTGTCCTGTTCGGCGCGCCGGTCAACAGCGTCGTGGCCTTCCAGCCGAACCCGCAGCAGGCGGGCTGGGTCGTCGCGGTGATCCGCAAGCGCGACCTCTCGGCCACTCCGGACCCCAAGGCTCCCGAGGTCGACGTGCGGCTGGCGACCACGCTCGGCCCGCGCCTGCTGCAGGCCACCGCGCAGGAGTTCGGCGTCAAGCTGAGCCCGCGCTACGGCGTGTGGGACTTCTCGGACATGTCGGTTGCCCCCAACGACGGCGAGACCAAGGGTCTGGTCCTCGCGATCAAGAACGCCACTCCGTGACGCTGCACGCGGGCACCTTCGTGGTGTTTGTCCGCGGGGACACCGTTCCCGCGGCCGCGGTGGCCAAGCTGCGCTCGGCCGCGCGGGTCTATGTCGCGGGGGATGTCGATGCCTCGCTCGGTGACGCGCTCGCCCCGTCGACCCTGGTCGACGAGGCGCGCGTGTCCGCTGTCGTGCTGCTGACCTCCGACCTCGACTCGCCGCTGGTCGCGGCGGGAGCGCCCGTGCTGGCCGCGCCTGGATCCGGCCTTGTCGCCGCGGCCCAGGTGATGGACCGGCTGCGGTCGCCCGGCGGGTGCCCGTGGGACGCCGAGCAGACCCACGACTCGCTGCGCCAGTACCTGGTCGAAGAGTGCTTCGAACTGCTTGAGGCCATCGAGGACGGCGACCGGCCCGCGCTGCGCGAGGAACTCGGCGACGTACTGCTGCAGGTCCTCTTCCACGCGCGCGTCGCCCAGGAAGACGCCGACGACCCGTTCACCATCGACGACGTCGCGGGGGAGCTGGTGGCCAAACTGGTCGGCAGGCATCCGCACGTGTTCGCTGGCGGCGACCCGCAGGTGCGCGACGCGTCGACCCAGCAGGTGCGCTGGGAGGAGCTCAAGCAGCAGGAGAAGCGCCGCGAGTCCAGTGTGGACGGTGTGGCGATGGGGCAGCCCGCGCTGGCCCTCGCCGCCAAGCTCGCCCAGCGGACCGCGCGCGCCGGTCTGCCCGGCGATCTGCTGCCCCAGCACGACGACCTCGGCGCGCGGCTGTTCGACCTGGCCGCGCTGGCGAAACTGGCCGGACAGGACCCGGAGGCCGAGCTGCGCGCGGCGGCCAAGCGGTTCGCCGCGCAGGTCAGGGCGGCCGAGCGGGCCGCGAAGGACGCGGGCGAGGAAGCCCGGTCCCACGAGACCTGGCGCAAGTATTGGCCGCACTAGCGGATACCTGTGGATAACTTCCTCCGCGATCAGGCCGGAATCGCTAACTTGGCAGGGTGACCGACGCCTACCTCCGCTTCCCGCACCTGCACCAGGACCTGATCACCTTCGTCGCCGAGGACGACGTGTGGCTGGCCCCGGTCGACGGTGGCCGCGCCTGGCGCGTCAGCGCCGACCAGGTGCCTGCGCGCAACCCGCGTTTCGCGCCGGACGGGCGCACCCTGGCCTGGGCCAGCACCCGTGACGTCGAGCCGGAGGTCCATGTCGCGCCGGTCGACGGCGGGCCGAGCACCCGGCTGACGTACTGGGGCGACGTGGCGACGACCGTCCTGGGCTGGACGCCCGATGGCGCGGTCATCGCGAACACGACCACCGGCCAGTCCTCCATCCGCCATCGCTGGGCGCACGCGGTGCCGCTCGACGGCGGACCGGCGGCGCGGCTGCCGTATGGGCCGGTCGACGCGGTGTCGATGGCTGGTGGGCGGGTGCTGCTCGGGTCGGTGATCTCAGTGGAACCCGCCTGGTGGAAGCGCTACCGCGGCGGCACGGCCGGCAAGGTGTGGGTCGACGGCGAGGACGGGTTCCGCCGCATCTTGTCCGATGTGGACGGTCATATCGTGTCGCCGATGTGGGTGGGCGACCGGATCGCGTTCCTGTCCGACCACGAGGGCGTCGGCAGTATCTACTCGTGCACGCCGGACGGCGGCGACATCCGCGTCCACACCTCCCACGAGTTCTACGCCCGCAATCCGACCACCGACGGCGAGCGCGTGATCTACCACAGCGCGGGCGCGATCTGGCTGCTCGACGGGCTGGACAGCGAGCCGCGCAAGCTCGATGTGCGGCTGGGCGGCCCGCGCGGGTCGCGTCAGCCCTACCGGCTGGCACCGTCGGGGTCGCTCGGCGAGATCGGGCCCGACCACACCGGCCGGGCGAGCGCGGTCGAGGTGCGCGGCACGGTCCACTGGGTCACCCATCGCGACGGTCCGGTCCGGGCGCTGACCGACGAGCCCGGGGTCCGGGCCCGGCTGCCGCTGGTGCTGGGCGACACCGGGCAGGCCGTCTGGGTCACCGACGCCGACGGCGAGGACGCGCTGGAGTTCGCGCCGGTCGAGGGCCGCGCGGACGGTGTCAGCCCGCGGCGGGTCGGTGCGGGCGAGTTGGGCCGGGTCCTGGAGATGGCCGCCTCGCCAGACGGCAGGCGTGTCGCGGTGGTCAGCCACGACGGGCGGCTGCTGCTGGTCGACGCGGACAGCGGTGAGATCCGTGAGGTCGTGAAGGCCCGCGAGATGGACCCGAGCGGTTTGGCCTTCTCGCCCGACTCGGGCTGGCTGGCGTGGTCGCATCCCGGTCCGGAGCCGTTGCGGCACATCCGGATGGTCAACACCACCGATCTGTCCATAGTGGACGTCACGCCGCTGCGCTTCGTCGACTCCGACCCGACGTTCACCGTCGACGGCAAGCACATCGCGTTCCTGTCCGCCCGCAGCTTCGACCCGATCTACGACGTGCACGTGTTCGATCTGTCCTTCGCCAACGGCAGCAGGCCCTACCTGGTCCCGCTCGCGGCGACCACCGCGTCCCCCTTCGCGCCGCTGCGCGAGGGCAGGCCGTTCGGCGACCCCGACGACAAGTCCGACGGCGACAAGTCCGACGGCGACGCGCCGCGCACGGCGGTCGACATCGAGGGCATCGCCGACCGGGTGGTCGCCTTCCCGGTAGCCGCGGGCCGCTACTCCGGGCTGCGGGCGGCGAAGGGCGGCGTGCTCTGGCTGCGCGACCCGCTCCTCGGCTCCCTCGGCGACGACCTCCACGACTTGGGCGAGGACGCCCCACGCGCCGATCTTGAGCGCTATGACCTGGCCAAACTCAAGGTCGACACCCTGGTCGCGGGCCTCGACGAGTTCTGGACCAGCGGCGACGGCCACCGCGTCGTCGTCCGCGACGGCCGCACCCTGCGCGTGCTGCCCGCAGACCGCAAGGGCGACTCGGACGACGACTCCGAGGACAACATCACCGTCGACCTGTCCAGGATCCGCGTCGAGGTCGACCCGGCGGCGGAATGGCGCCAGTCCTTCGACGAGGCGGGCAGGCTGATGCGCGACCACTTCTGGCGCGCGGACATGGGCGGGGTCGACTGGTCCGGCGTGCTCGACCGCTACCGCCCGCTGGTGGAGTCCCTCGGCTCCCAAGACGAACTGGTCGACCTGCTCTGGGAGGTCCACGGCGAACTGGGCAC
>DATLIA010000100.1:0-4423 GCA_035540215.1 Actinokineospora sp.
GCCCTACGGGCCGCGTTTGCTGTTCGGCCTGCGCTCAGGGGAGTGCCCAACTGTGGCTCGGCGCTCCGGTGAAGTGTGCGCTCGAGGTGTGCACGGCACCCGCCCCACCCCACGGCTGCCGTGCACACCTCGAGCGCACACTTCACCGGAGCGCCGAGCCACAGTTGGGCACTCCCCTGAGCGCAGGCCGAACAGCAAACGCGGCCCGTAGGGCAAAGCGACAAGCGCGACCGGCAACGCGCGACGCGGCAAGGGCAAACGCGGCGACAGGCAAATCGCGCGACCAGGCGGATTCGGGCCAATCCAAGGGTCCCGGGCAACAGCGAATCGCGGCCACAACGATCCCAGGCCAACAGGTTGCCGGCAAAGGTGACCTCAAGCCAACGCAGGATCCAGGTATAGCCGAATCGCGGCCACCAGCGGACCCAGGCACAGCCCAACCGCGGCCACCAGCGGACCCAGGCCACGCCAGAACCCAGGCACAGCCCAACCGCGGCCGTCGTGGCTCTTCGCGACGGCGAAGTGGTGGCGGTGACGCCCAGCGTTCGGGCACGAGCAGTGCCCGAGCGCGAGCGGTCGTGGCGAACCCGAGGCCTTGGCAATCGTGGCCGGGTCGGTCTTCGACCCCGGCTCCGATGTCAACGCGAGGTGAGGACGCAGAACTCGTTGCCCTCAGGGTCGAACAAGACCTGCCACGGGAAACCGATCATCTCCTCGTGCGGCCGGGCACCGCTCGCGATGAGACGGTCCACTTCCGCGGCCTGGTCGTCGCCGATCGAACCCGCTACGTCGAGGTGCAACCGGTTCTTCACGACCTTCGGCTCGTCGACACGCAGGAGTTCCAGCCAGGGGCCTCTGCCGTCGGACGCTCGCAGTGAGGCGAATTCCGCGGTGCGACGCGCCACGGGCCAGCCTGTGGCGGCTGACCAGAAGGCGGCTTGGGCACCCGGGTCGTGGACGTCCATCACGACAGCGGCGACCGCGCCGGTGTCGCGGTACTCGTCGCGGGGTTCGAGGACGCAGAACTCGTTGCCCTCGGGGTCGGCGAGCACGACCCACGGGGTCTCGCTCTGTCCGATGTCGGCGTGGCGCGCGCCCAGGTCGAGCGCGCGGGACACGATGCGGTCACGATCCGCCAGCGACTTCGACGCGAGGTCCAGGTGCAGCCGGTTCTTGACAGTCTTGGGCTCCGGGACGGGCCCGAACACCAGGTCCATCCGCCATCCGTCGTCGTCAGGCGCCTGGAGGTCGATCTCGTCGGCGTCGGCGTAGTTGATCCGCCAGCCGAGGAAGTCAGCCCAGAACCGGGCCTGGTCGATCGGGTTGAGGCTGTCCACGATGAGGTTGATCCATTGCGTGGCCACCGATCGGGCTCCCTTCCGGACACAGTGGAACCCCATCGAACCGCACCGCGCGCCTTACCGCTGGATTGTCAGCGGCGCGCGTGACGGACGTTGGCACGCGCCGATTCGCGGAGCACACGGAACTCGTTGCCCTCAGGGTCGGCAAGGACGCCACCCTCGACGGTGGCGCCGAGCGCGAGCAGCCACGGGGTGGGGTCGCTGTCCTCAGTGGGCGCGATGTCGAAGCGGATGCGGTTCATGCCGCGTTTCGGGTCGGGGACCTTGAGGAACTCGATCCACGGACCACGGTCCTGCCGCGGGCGCAGGGCGACGGCGTCCGGGCTGACCTGGACCTGGGGCCAGCCCGTGGCCGCGGACCAGAAGGCGGCTAACGGGACCGGGTCGATGGCGTCGACCACGACGGCGGCGAGTGGGCCGGTGTCGGTGTAGAGCTCGCGGGGCTCCAAGACGCAGAACTCGTTGCCCTCCAGGTCCTGGAACACCGTCCACGGCACCGTGCGGCCCTGTCCGACGTCGACCGCGCGGGCGCCGAGGTCTTTCGCCAGCGACGTCAGGACCTGGTACTCGTGCGGGCTCTCAGTAGCTAGGTCGACATGGATGCGGTTCTTCGTGATCTTGTCCGTGGCCGAGGGAACGAAGACCAGGTCGACCTCGCAGATCCCGATTTCGGGGGACACCAGGCGTCTGCCGCCGTCGCCGTCGGGGACCGGGGTCCCACCGAGCATGACGTACCAGAACTCGGCGGTTGCCGTCGGATCGGCTGCTTCGATCACGACGCTCGCCAGGCGGGTGGACATACCGGACACCGTAGCCGCGCTGGGCTTGATGTGGTTTAACGTCCACCCGCCGGGCGTCGTCGCGGTCAGCGGGTCGCGAGCCTGAGCAGGGCCCAGAGCTGCGCGGACACGTCGAGATCGCCGTCGAGAGTCACCGCACGGTCGAACACGGCACGACGGCCCCAGAGCCACAGATACAGCTCCGTCGGCGCGGCGGTGACCACCGCGTCGGCCGACTCGGCCTCCGCGGCGGTGGCCCGCCGCGCCGAGGTCGATCGTGGTCCGAGGGTCGCCAACCAGACCCGCTCCGCCGTGCGAACGGCCACCGTGCCGCTGCGGGTGCCCGCCACCCCGAGAACCGCGAGGCGGTGGGTGAACCAGAGGTGCAGGACCTCATCGATGCCGTCCACGGCGACCTCGGGGTCGACCGGGGTGATGTCCTGTCCGCGCGCGGCCTGCACGTCGATGCGGTGGACCGTGCTCTCGTGGGCCATCCGCCGCCGCCAGAAGCCGTAGTGCTGCTGCTGGGGGTGCCAGGTGGCGCACCCTTCTGCGGGATCGTGGGTGGCCAGTTCGCCGAGCAGCGAACGCAGGCCGTCGCGGACGTAGTCCTCGACGCTCTGGCCGTCGTGGGGTTCACGCTGCCAGGTCGTCGGCCGGTCGCCGGTCCTGATCCAGCCGACCACCGTCCGGTAGACGCTGCCGATGTGCCGGGCGGTCTCGCCGAGGGTGAGACCGGGGCAGCCGGGCACGGGACGGTCGTGATCGGCCCCCACCACCGACGCGGCGAGCAGGGTGCCTTCGTGTTCGAGGATGTCGAGGAATCTGTCGCGATCGATGAGCGGAGTACCGCTCATCGCCTTACGCCGTGCACGGCACGGTGCACGAGGCTGATGAACTGCGCGGACTGACGGACCAGGTCATCGGCGGCGCGGGGGCCGACTCGGCTGGTGATACCCGCCTGGACGGCGGCGCGGGTGGCCGAGCAGGAGGCGAAGAAGGCCGCCCACTCCCGCATCTCGGGGGCGACGGAGGCCAGCAGGGTCCACACGCTGGTGGGTTTGGCCCGACCACGGTGCGGCCGCCCACGGGTCGCCAACAGCGCAGCCGCTGCCCGAAGCGCACACAGGTAGGCGTCGGCGAACCGCTGGGCCGCACCGGGCTGGGCGGCCGCGGCGGCGAGGCCGTGCTCGGCTTGGTCGAGCAACGCGAAAGCCGAGTCAGGGGCCACCGAACCGGCCCGCGCCGATCGCTTGGCCACCATCGGCACCTCGGCAACGGCGGACACTTGGGCGAACAACGACACCTGGGCCGACAACGGCACCGAAACCCCAATCGAAGCAGGAACCTGGTCCGCCGACCGCACTGCCGCCACCGTCGCGGCTTGAGCCGCCGACCGCACTGCCGCAGGCGTGGGGGCTTGAGCCGCCGACCGCACTGCCGCAGGCGTGGGGGCTTGGGCCGCCGACCGCACTGAAGCCCCGGCCGACGTGGGCACCTGCGCCACTGACGGCACTTCCGCCAACGCGGGCGCCTGGGCGAACAGCGGGACCTGGGTGAACGGGGGGACCTCGACCAACGGGAGGCCGTCGGCCAACGGTGACGCCTGCCCCGATGCCGACCCCACCGCTGGTGCCCGGTTCAGCGAGTGCGCGGATCGGGACTCCGACTCCGGTGCCGACAGGACCGAGCCGTCCACGGCGAACAGGGCAGGAGCGCAATCGGGCGCGGCGGGCCTCGTACGGATCCGCTGGATAGGGATCACCTGCTGCGCCTCACCGCGGGGGACTGACGTGGCCCGAGCGGCAGACCTTCGGTTGGCCGCGCAAGCGGCTGCGACCTGGCGAGCTGAAGGGGCTCGAACCGGCCCGACCTCTGATGCCGAGGTGGGTGTCGCGGTGGGAACCGCGGCTTGTCTCGCCGACTTGGCCGCCTGCGGAGCCTGGACGGGCTCACCGGTCTGGGCGGGCGGAACTGGCAGAGCGACCCGAGCACCTTGAGGAAGTGGAACTAGCAAGGCGGGCTGAGTGGCCCCAGTGGACCGAGCGGCTCGCGCAGACTGAGTGGCCTGGGCGGGCCGGGTGGCCTGAGCTGACTGGGCGGGCTCGGCGGACAAAGCGGGCTGGGCAACCCCGCTAGCCAGAGCAGCCTGAGCAGACCGAGCGGGTGGGGCGGGTTGGGTGGATGGGGCGGGTGCTGGGGTGACGGGGAAGTCCAAAGTCCTGTTCATCAGGGCCTCCTCGCTGGGTGGTCCGCCACGGAGGTGTGTGGCGGCGACGCCGA
>DATLIA010000101.1:0-10303 GCA_035540215.1 Actinokineospora sp.
CACCCTCAACACCGAACTGGCCGCCTGGCAAGACACCACCAACACCGACCAACGACAGGTCAACTGGCACTTCACCACCAGCGACGCCCGAACCAAACTCCGCCACCTATATCCACAGTTTTAGTCGCGACGATCTACTAGGCTGTTGACCATGGCGACTTGGGGCGATCTGGCGCAGTACGTCAACGAGACCTATGACGTGATCTCCGAGGATGAGGGCGAGATCCGCATCCTGTTCAACTTCGAGGCCTATGACGAGGAGGACGAGCGCACCCAGGTGGTGGTGCTGGCCCGCGAGGTCCTCGACAAGCAGCACGAATGGGTGCAGATCGCCTCACCCGTCGGGCTGGCCGACAAGGTCGACCTCAAGGCGCTGCTCACCGAGGTCGGCCATACCTCGGTGGCCTGTGGTGTCGCGATCATGGGCGACCACGTCGTGCTTCGGCACTCGCTGCCGCTGGCCACGCTCGACCTGCCCGAGTTCGTCGACCCGCTGACCCTGCTCGCGGGCACGGCCGACCAACTCGAGGAGATCTTCTTCGGCGGCGACGAGTACTGACACCCGCGGCGCCCGGTGGACCCGGGCGCCGCGAGGTTCGTCAGTAGAGCGGTATGCCCGCGTTCTTGGCCGTCACGTAGGCCTGCCAGTCAGCGGTGACCTGGTCGGCGTAGCTCGTGGCGAACGCGCGGGTCTCGGACTGCAGGCCCGACACCGACGTGATGGCGCCGTCGATCGCAGCGTCCGCCGAGTACGTCACCCCGGTTCCCGCGATGTCCTTGTCCGCGCGGGAATGCGCGGCGGCGAGCAGCCGGGCGACATCGCGGACGGTGTCGTCCCAGACCGTCGACGTCGTGAGGTCGCCGATCGAGAGGTCCTCGGCGAACGGCGTCTTCTCCCGCACGAACACCGGCACCGTGCCGACGCTCGCCCAACCGGCCAGCGGGTCGGACTCGTTGACGAGCCAGCGCAGGGCCAGCGCGGGCCGCTGGCCGCCGGTCAGGGTGGTGGCCGACGGCGCGAGCGGCTTGGGCGCCGGGTCGACCTGCTGCTTGAACTCCAGGATCCGGTCGTCGGACGTGCTCGTCGTGTCGCCCTCGACCAGCGCGTACCAGCGGTAGCGGCCCAGGCTGCCGGTGCCCGCGCCGATCCGCCTGCGAACGTCCTTGACCACGGCCTCCGCCGACGTCAGGCCGTCACTCGCGGTGGTGCGATAGGCGGCGACGGCGTTGATGACGTTGGTCCGCGTAGTGGCCGAGACAGCAAGCAGATCAGGGCTCGCCTTGAAGGTGCGGGTCGTGCCGGACAGCGTGGTCCACTTCGTGAGCAGGTCGGCGCGGCTGTCGGCGTCGGACTCGGCGATCAGGTCGGCCGACAGGTCCGAGGTGTTGCTCGCGGTGAGTCGCCAGGTCAACTCGTCATTCGTGCCATGGAACTTGCTGATCCACTGCTCGTACTCGGAAACCAGCGTGTTGACGTCAGTGTTGATCGCGCTCGCGCTGCGGCCGTTGGCCCGGCCCGCCAGCACGATCGACACCGCGGCCCGTCGCAGTTCCCAGGTCCACGAGCCGCGCCACGCGTCGTCGGTGTCGGTGAGGTTGTACTGCTCGACGTTGTCGGCGCCGCGGTCGGCGCCGGTGTTCTCCAGGTGTGCGTCGCCGGTGATCCACACGTCGCCACCCGCCGTGGCGTACCAGGATGGGGCGAGTTCGCCGAGGTCGCGGTGGAACAGCGGTGAGGTGCCGCGGAAGAACGACCACGGGTCGGCGGCGAGCTTGGTGGTCCGCAGGGCGAGTTCGTCGTCGGTGGCCCCGTTGTTGAGCACGTGCAACGCGTGGTCGCGCGCGTAGATCACGGCGACTGGATCGCGGGTGAGCAGAGTGGTTGCCGCGGTCGCGGGGGAGGCCATCCCGGCGACAAGTACGGCGGCGACGGTGGTGGTGGCTATCCGAGCTGATCGGCGCATTCACAAATCAGTACACAGCTTGGATGACCACCCGGTGGCGTCGACATGATCCTCCGGTGGGGGTTGTCCCTACCGTCGATCTTGGTGCTGACTGGATCGGTTCCCGGAGCGCTGATTCCAACGTTGGAAACGGCGCTCAGTGATGGTGGTGGTACGAGTGGACTACCGCGTGACCCATCCCGCGCGCGATCATCCACCGGTTTACCGGCAGTGTCACCACGAACGCGACCGCGAACGCCACCGCGAGGGCGCCCCAGAACAGCCAGTCGCCGAGCCCGGCGTCCATTGCTCCAGGCACCACCATCATCACGCCGTTATCCATGATCTCCATAACCAGGATGGACACGGTGTCGGCGGCCAAGGCGACCTTCACCGCCTGCCGCAGACTCACACCCGCGCGTAGCACCCCGCGCATGGTCAGCGCGTAGCCGAATACGAAAGCCAGGACGACCGCCGCGACGATCGTCGCGAGGTTGCTCCAGCCGAGCGCGGTGCCGAGCGCCATGCCCAACACCTCGCCGATCGCGCACCCGGTCAGGCAGTGCAGGGTCGCCTGCGCCGCTGTTCGCCAGCTCACCACGGTCTCCATGGGCCACCTCCTTGGTCGACTGTATACCCCCTGGGGGTATCTGTCGAACGGAAGGGTTTCGCCAGGCGGTTCGCCGTGCGCATCAACAATTCACACATATACAAGTACTACTGTTTAATTCCCGACTTCGATTACTTAAAGTGTCTGACTCTTGATTGCGTTCACGCAGGTAGTGGGCCTGCAGTGGATTTCTCCCCTGGCCGTGTCCGAAATGTCGTCACGGACCGCGAACGGGTATCAGCCCTCGCGATGTCGAGAGTTGATTGCATTGTTCGCTCAGCGTGCGCGAGAGTCCGATACGCGGCTTCGGCCGTCGCGCGGACCCGTTGGTCCCTGCATCCGCGCGTCCCTGCATGAGTTGAGAGGTACACAAATGAAGACACGCTGGCTTGGTCGCGTCGCGGCCGCCGCCATGGCACTGGGAGTGGTGGTGGTCGTCGGGAAGGCGGCCATGGCCGCGCCGCCCCCGCAGGACGAGACCCCGTCGGTCATCCAGATCATCGGCGGCGGCAACGCCACCGAGACCTATGCCTTCCACGTCGGGCTCAGCAACGGCTGTGGTGGCAGCTTGATCGCCCCGCAGTGGATCGTCACCGCCACGCACTGTGGCAGCGCGTCCTCCGGCCGGATCGGGTCCACCCAGAAGAGCTCGGGCGGCGAGGTCCGGTCGATCGACCGCAAGATCGACAAGTCGGGCACCGACCTGACCCTGATGCACCTGTCCACGGCCTCCACCATGACGCCGGTCAAGATGGCGACGTCGAACCCGGCAGCGGGCACCCCCGCGCGGCTGATCGGCTTCGGCTGTACCAGCTGGCCGAGCTGCTCGAACCCGACCACGCTGCAGGAGATCGACCTGACCGTGCTCGAGTCGAGCCGGTGCTACGCCGGTGGCGGCACGTCGACCGACGTGTGCATCTCCGGTGACCGTACCCACTCCGCCTGCCACGGCGACTCCGGCGGCCCCGCGCTCGTCGGTTCGCGCGGCAACTGGACGCTGGTCGGCGAGACCCACGGCCCCGGTGACAACAACGGCGAGTGCGCGACCACCACGCTGTACACCGGTATCGCGGCGAACCTGACCTGGATCAACCAGCAGACCGGCGGCACCACGCCGCCGCCGACCGGTGGCAAGTTCGAGAACACCAACAACGTCAACATCCCGGACGCAGGCGCGGCCGTGACCAGTGACGTGACGGTGACGGGTCAGGCGGGCAACGCCCCGTCGACGCTGAAGGTCAACGTCGACATCAAGCACACGTGGCGCGGTGACATCGTCATCGACCTCGTCGCCCCGGACGGCACGGCGTACCGAGTCAAGAACTCGTCGTCGAACGACTCGGCGGACAACATCATCACCACTTACACGGTGAACGCGTCCACCGAGGTCGCCAACGGCACCTGGAAGCTCAAGGTCCAGGACGTCGCCCAGTACGACACCGGCTACGTCGACGCGTGGAGCCTGCAGTTCTGATCCGCTGAGTGAACTCGTCCCGGGACCCGGGGCGAGTTCACTCGATCAGGTGGGAACTTCTGTCGCGACGAGCCGACTATTCGGGTGTCGTTCGCGAATGACGGGAAGCGTCGTCACACCGGATCGGTCGCCCAGACCCCAGGCCTACTGATCCGGTGTCACGCGCTCCAACTGTTCCACAGCTTGGCATAGGCACCGTTTCGAGCGACCAGCTCGTCGTGGGTGCCCAGTTCGGTGATCCGGCCGCCGTCCATGACCGCCACCCGGTCGGCGTCGCGCGCGGTGTGCAGTCGGTGCGCGATCGCGATGACGGTCCGCCCGCGCAGAACCGCCGCGAGCGAGCGTTCGAGGTGGCGGGCCGCGGTCGGGTCGAGCACGGACGTCGCTTCGTCGAGGACCAGCGTGTGCGGGTCCGCCAGGACAAGGCGGGCCAGCGCGAGTTGCTGGGCCTGCCCTGGCGTGGTGACCGGGGTGTCGAGGTCGCCCGCCCATTCGACGGACCACAGGGCGTCGCGCAGTTCGTCGTCCGACGCGTCCCGTTTCGCGATGATCAGGTTGTCGCGCACTGAGCCGTGGAAGACATGGTGTTCCTGGGTTACCAGGGCGATCTCGGCGCGCACATTGTCTACTTCGGATAGTGGAACACCGCCGATGGTGACCGAACCGGTGCGCGGCTGGTGGATTCCGGCGATGAGCCTGCCCAGCGTCGACTTGCCCGCGCCCGACGGTCCGACGATCGCGAGCCGTTCGCCTGGAGCGATGTCGAGGGTGACCCCGTGCAGGACGTCGTGTTCGCGGTAGGCGAACGAGACGTTGTCGACTCGGATGGCGTTGTCGGCGGGCGTTTTCCCGCCCTGCCTAGGCTCTTCGCCGCGGACGCCGAGGAGCCGCGCCAGGGACGCGCCGCCGACTTGGAGTTCGTCGAGCCAGTAGAGCATTTCGTCGACCGGGCCGAGTACCTGCTGCACGTACAGCGTCGCGGCGGCGGCCGCGGACAGCGAGACGACACCGTGCTGGGCCAGCAGACCGCCGATCACCAGGGTCGCCACGACGGGCAGGATGTAGGACACGTCGGAGATCGGCAGGTAGACGCTGCGCAGCCGCAAGGTGAAGCGCTCCGCGGCCAGCGACCGGGCGATGTCCTGGTCGACCCGGGCCGATCTCCGTTCGTGCAGACCGTACGCCTCGACAGTGCGTGCTCCCGCGACTGTCTCGGCGAGGCCCTCGGTCAAGTCGGCGTAGGACGCGTTGGCGCGCAGATAGCCCGCGCGCGAACGCCGCAGGTACCAGCGGGAGGCCAGGAAGAGTGGGGGTACCGCGACGAGACAGGGCAGGACTATCAGCGGGTCCAATAGCACTAGCGCGCCGAGGGTGAGCAGGATGGTCGACGCGGCGACGAGCGTGTCCGGGACGGCCCAGCGGACCGTTTGGGAGAGCATGTCGACGTCGCGGGTCGTGCGGGTGACGAGGTCGCCCGGGCCCGCGCGTTCGACGGTTGACTGGGGAAGGCGCAATACCGTGCCGATGAACTCTTCTCTGAGTTCGGCCAGCACCCGCTCACCCAGCCGCGCCGAGGCATATGCGGCGATCGACGTGAGAATGGCTTGCAGGACAAGGAAACCAAGGATGGTCAGGGCGATGCGGTCGATCCGGTCGTGGCGCTCGACGAGGACGCCGATGAACCAGGGGACCGCCAGCCCGCTGATCGTGGCCATGGCGTGCAGCGCCAGCGAACCCGCCAGCGCGGCCGGGTGGCGCAGGGTCAGCGCGCGAGCGCGGGTCCGGACCTCGGCGGCGGACGCGACGGGCAGGGTGGTCATCAGTCCTCCTGTCGGGTGACGAGTGCGCGGTAGCCCGGGTGGGTCAGCAGGTCGTGGTGGGGTCCCTCGGCAACCACCACGTCCTCGACATAGGCGACATGGTCGACCTGGGTGAGCAGAATCGGGCTGGTCGTGAACACCACGGTGGCCCGGCCGCGGCGGTGTTCGGCGATCGCCTTGGCGATTCTCGACTCGGTGTGCGCGTCCACCGCGTTCGTCGGTTCGACCAGGATCAGGACATCGGGATCGGCGGCGAGCGCGCGGGCCAGGCGCAGCCGTTGCCGCTGGCCGCCGGAGAACTCGCGGCCCGCGCTCACCACGGTGTCGGTGGCGTCGGTGATGTCGCCCGCGTGCGCGCTCGCGAACGCGCGGCCGTCGGCCACCTCGGTGAGCGGGCCGGTGAAGAGGTGGTCATCGTTGATCGCGACGAGCACTCGCTGTCGGAACGTCGACAGGTCGAGGTCACGCGAACGGGTGCCCGCGTACGTTGTCCGGCTGTTGTCGTAGCGACCCAGACGGTTGGCGAGGATGGTGGCGTGGGCAGGGGTCGCGCAGGCGACGCCGACGAACAGGTCGGGCGGCACGGTGAGTCCGGACTCAGGATCGGCCAAGGTGCCGTGGACCGGCGGCCGGGTGCCCGGGGTGAGGTCGGACTCCGCGTTGAGTAGTCCGATCACGCGCCCCGCGGCGACGTGCGCACGCGTGGCGTCGGAGACCGTCCGGGTGACCCGGTTCAGCGATTCGGCGAGAAACATCGCGTAGCCGTAGAACGCCAGTAGCTGGCCTGCGCCGAGGTCGCCCGCCGCGACCGAGCGGGCGCCGAGCCAGACGACCACAGTCACAAGAACGCCGGGGAGCAGCAGTTTCGCGCCTTCGGCGAGGGCCTCGGCGGCCGCGACCCGCACGCCCGCGCGCCGGACCCGCTGAGACTCGGCGCGGTAGCGGTCGGCGAAGACGTCCTCACCGCCGATGCCGCGCAGGACCCGCAGACCGTCGACGATGTCCATCGCCAGGCTGGTCAGCGCGGCTTGCTGGTCCCGGAGGTGCTGTTGGCGGGCGTGCACCGGCTTGATCATCAGCGAGACCAGCACGGCGATGACCGGGACGCCGACGAGCACGACCAGTCCGAGCCGCAGGTCGGTGGTGATCATGATCGCCACGACTGTCACGATCGCGACCGCGGCCCCGGAGCCGCGTGCGGCGGTTTCGAAGGCGACGCCTATCCGGGTGACATCGGCGGCCCCGATGCTCATCACCTCACCCGCCGAGGCCTTGGCGGGTAGGGCGGCTCCCAACCGAGACGCGTGCCTTGTCACGTCGCGCAGGACTGTGTAGCTCGCGCCGAACTTGGCTCGGAACGCGGTGCGGTCCCGCAGCGCCCCCGCCGCCGCGATGAGCACGCCGAGGCCGAGCACGGCGGCGCCCCAGCGCAGGAGCGCTGCCTGGTCGCCACCGATGACGCCCTCGTCGATCCCTTGCCCGATGGCGGCGGGCAGGAGCGCGCGGGACAGGGAGAACAGGACACAGAAGGCAAGCGCCTGGGTGAAGGCGGCGCGTTGGTCGTGGAGGAGGCGCCGGAGGTAGCGGCCAGGGGTGCGGGTGTCCATGGTTTCCGTTCGACGGCGGCGACGGCAGGGCACCGTACCGTGTGCCCGGTCACTGGATCAGGTGAATTTCCTGGCCGACTCAACAATCCGCCCGCGGCATGCGTTGGAGATGCGTCGATCAACTTGAAAAGGAGTGATGAGTGCTGAGCTTCGACGCGTTCGCCGCTGATCGCCTGGCCCGGCTGTTGCGCTTCGCCACCGCGCTGACCTGCGATCCCCACCTCGCGCAGGACATCGTCCAGGAGGTCATGATCCGGGCACAGTCCCGGTGGAGCCGCATCAGCGCGCTCGACGCCCCGGACCACTACGTGAAGCGCATGATCACCAACGAATACCTCTCCTGGCGCCGCAGACGAGCCGCGCGCGACATCGTCTCCGCCCACTCCACACTCGAGGCGATCGGCCCGCCCGTCGGCGACCCGGCCCACCAACACGCCGAACGCGAGGCGATGCGGGCCCGGATCGCGACGCTCCCACGCAAACAGCGGGCGGCCATCGTCCTGCGCTACTACGAGGACAACACGGACGACGAGATCGCCAAGGTCCTGGGCTGCTCCGCGGGCACGGTCCGCAGCCACATCTCCCGGGCGCTGGGCACATTACGTGCGGGCGCCTCCGACTTCGCCGTGACGGAGGCATACAGATGACGCTCGACAAGACCGAGTCCCTGATCCGCGACGCCATCACCGACCAGGCGGCCCGCGCGGTCGACGCGGACACGGTGCTGCGTGAACTGCGGAAGAGCTCTCGCCGAACGCGCCCGGCCGTACTGGTGTTCGCCGCGGCCGCTGTGGTGATCGCGGTGGTGTCCGCAGTGGTCATCCCGGGTCTGGTGCGGGGTGAGCGGCCCGCCCAGGTCGGCACGCCCGACACCGTGACCAAGATCGTGGACCAGACCATCTTGGTGATGGGTATGGACAGGTTCGCCCACACCGACGTGGTCATGCTCGTTCGACTCACCGCCGCGGGGCTGACCGCGATCTCGGTCCCGAGGGACGCCTTCGTGGAGATCCCCGGCCATGGCAAGGGAAAGGCGAACAGCGCGTACGAGCGCGGTCGACTGGCCGCTGAACAACGGGGACTGGACGGCCCGGCGGCTATGAAAGCAGGTGCGGAGACCGCGATGGCCACCTTCGGGTCATTAACCGGCGTCCCCATCGACCACTACGCGGTGATCGACATGTCCGCGATCGCGAGCCTGGTCGATGCCGTCGGTGGGGTCGAGGTCTGTCTCAACGCCGCCACAAAGGACCCTACTAGCGGTGCGAACTTCACCGCGGGCAGCCAGACGCTGGCGGGCGCACAAGCACTCGCGTTCGTCCGCCAACGGCACCACCTGCCGAACGGCGACCTTGATCGCGTCAAGCGACAACAGGCCCTCTTCAAGGCGTTGGCCACGAAACTCGGCTCGTCCGACCTGCGGCCCTTCGTCGGAGCGGTGCGGGACCACGTCGTGACCGACATGGACTTGGTCGGGCTGGCCGAGCTTGGGTCGAAGCGAGCCGTGCGGACGGGCATGGTGCCGGTCGGGGCGGAGGTCAACTCGCCTTCTGCGGGGTTTGGTTTCGAGATGAGTGCGGAGAAGGTGCACTCGTATGTGACTGAGATGTTTGGCTCGGGTGAGCAGGGCGGGGGAGGTGATACACCAGGCCCGGCCTGCGTCGACTGAGCCGACGCGGCTCAGACACGCCCGGCCAGGGACGGCGAGTGGACTCGAAGGTCGCTGGATCGCTGGATGGCTGCCGTCGCTAGGTCCGGACCTGACTCGCCAGGCAGCACGCTAAGCGGACAGGTCGCCACTTGGGAATGGGTCCACGCAGCCGGATCGGTTGCGTCGCTGTCAGCGCCGACCGGCCCCTGTCAGGATCGGCCCGTTCCGCTTGCGAGTGGCTTGCCGCCACGGCAAGTCGGCCTGGCAACCTGGCAGGGGCCAGGTGGCGGGCGAGCCTGGAGGACATGCAGGCCGGGCGGCTGGCGGGCAAGGCTGGCGGGCAAGCATGTCGGGCCTGCGGCGGGCGGCCTGGCGGGCAGGCGGTTCGGGCTGGCGGGCAGGTGGTTCGGGCGGTTCGGGCCGGCGGCAGGCAGCCAGGCAGCCTGGAAGGCAGCGGGCAGGCTGGGCTGGTGGCGGGCGAGCCTGGTGGGCGTGCAGGGCCAGGCCGACGGCGGGCAGCCTGGAGGGCAGCGGGCTGGTTGGGCTGGTGGGCGCGCAGGTCGTTTCGGGTGGGCCGGCCAGGCCCAGCCAATTCAGCCGGCGCGTCGGCTGATGGTGGCGGTTCGCTACTACCAGCCCATGTCCCTGGCGACTTCCTCTTGGGCGTCGGCGATGTCCTCGGCCGTGGATGCGCTGATGTCGCTGTCGGTGGCGTATTCCATCCGAGACAGCAGATCGGCGAGCGCCTGCTTCTGCGCTGGGTGGGTGATCGGCACCGTGTCCAGGTCGGTGCTCATCAGCTAGTCGACCAGGACGATGGCATCCGCACGCCACAGAGTCAGGTTGACGGTGGGCAGGTCCGCGTCCATGCAGGTCGTCGTGCCCGTGCGGCTGGCGTCGGCGCCATCCGGTCAGTGGTGAATCGCCTGCCACCGCTAGGAAGACCGTGCCGGCTGGGATCTGGTCGCCGGACTGGCCATCCGACTCGGGCATCGCAGGCGCGGGCGTCCACCCCTGCCCGTTCCTGGGGTCCGTCTGGGTTGGACCGCGCTCCGTTCGCCCTGGCCTGGACGTCCTGGTGTGGGCGAGCCGTGGATGGGTGGCCCGGTTACCGGGCGTGTCGGGGGTGGCCGGCATGCTCGGTCGGCGGCCCGGGAGCGGGCTTGAGTCGAGCCGGAGGGTGCGGGGTGCGGTGGAC
>DATLIA010000102.1:0-5059 GCA_035540215.1 Actinokineospora sp.
GTCCTGAAGCCCTCCGAGGTGACGCCCTTGACCTCCCTGCTGATGGCCCGGATGCTGGCCGAGTGCGGCATCCCGGAGGGGGCGTTTCAGGTGGCCACCGGCCGCGGCGAGACCGGGGCGGCGCTGGTCGACGGGGTGGACATGGTCATGTTCACGGGCTCGGTCGAGACCGGGAAGAGGGTGATGGCGCGCGCCGCCGAGACGCTGACGCCGGTCAGCCTGGAGCTGGGCGGAAAGGATCCGATGATCGTGCTGGCCGACGCCGACCTCGACCGGGCCGTCGAGCTGGTGGTGTTCACCGCGCTGCACGTCGGCGGTCAGACCTGTACGTCGGCCGAGCGGGTCTACGTCGAGGAGCCGGTCTACGACGAGTTCGTCGCCAAGATCACCGAGCGGTTCGCGGCGATCCGCCAGGGTGTCTCGACCGGTTTCGGCACCACCGACATCGGCGCGATCACCTTCCCGCCCCAGATCGAGCTCATCGACGCCCACGTGCGTGACGCGGTCGCCCGCGGCGCCCGCGTGCTGACCGGCGGCGCTCCCCTGCCGGGACCGGGGCGCTTCTACCCGCCGACCATCCTGGTCGATGTCGATCACAGCATGCTCTGCATGCGCGACGAGACGTTCGGACCGCCCCTGCCGATCATGAAGGTGCGCGACGCCGACGAGGCCATCGGGCTGGCCAACGACAGCGGCTACGGGCTGCAGGCGTCAATCTTCAGCCGCGACATCGCCAAGGCCGACCGGCTCGCGAGCAGGGTCGAGGCGGGCGCGGTCTGCATCAACGACACCAACTCCAACTTCATGGCTCTGGAAGTCCCGATGGGCGGCTGGAAGGACTCCGGGGTCGGATCACGCCACGGCGTCGACGGGATCCGCAAGTACACGCGCCGCAAAACGGTGGTGATCAACGCGGAGCCGGTCGAGCGGGAGATCCACACCATGCCGTTCATCGAGGCGAACTATGACGCGATGGCTGAGCTCGTCCGGCAGACATTCGGCCGGAACGCGTGATGGCCATCGGTGGGCGACGGGCGGGGGTTGTGCCTCCGGCGGCCGACCCGACGCACTTCATCCCGCCACCGCGAAACCGCCTGCGTGCGGCGCCCTGCCGCCGTTCATCCCGTAGCGCCGTCACCCTGACCAACGGAGGTCACCTGTGAACATCGCCGACAATCTGGTCCGCACGGCCGCCGAGCACGGTGATCGGATCGCGATCAGGCTCGACCACACGGTGGTGCCCTATGCCGCCCTTGACGAGCTGACCCGCCGGGTCGCGAGCCTGCTCGCGGAGCACGGCGTGGCACCCGGCGACCGGGTCGCGATCATGCTGCCGAACGTGCCGCATTTCGCCGCGCTGTACTACGGCGTGCTGCGCGCGGGTGCGGTGGTGGTGCCGATGAACCCGCTGCTCAAGGAGCGCGAGGTGGCCTACTGCCTGTCCGACTCGGGCGCGCGGCTGATCTTCGTGTGGGAAGGGTTCGCTCCCGAGGCGCAGGCGGGCGCGAAGCTGGCCGACGCCGAGGCGGTCGTGGTGCACCCGACCGAGTTCATGGCGACGGTGATGGCCGCGCCGCCGGTGGACGGGGTGGTGGACCGGGAGGCGCAGGACACCGCGGTGATCCTCTATACCTCGGGCACGACCGGTCAGCCCAAGGGCGCCGAGCTGACCCACGCAAACCTGGACCGCAACATCGACATCTCGGCGCTCGGCCTGATCGGGATGACCGCCGACGACGTGGTGTTCGGCGGGCTGCCGCTGTTCCACGTGTTCGGGCAGACCTGTGGGCTCAACGCCGCGGTGCGTGTCGGTGCCTGCCTGACGCTGGTGCCGCGGTTCGACGCCGTCAAGACCTTCGAGGTGCTCGTCCGCGACCAGGTGACCGTCTTCCAGGGCGTGCCCACGATGTTCGTCGCGCTGGTCAACCACCAGGATCGGGGCGGCTACGACCTGTCGGCGCTTCGGGTGTGTGTGTCCGGTGGCTCGGCCATGCCGGTTGAGGTGATGACGGCGTTCGAGCGGGAGTTCGGCTGCGTGGTGCTGGAGGGCTACGGGCTGTCCGAGACCTCGCCCGCCGCGTCGTTCAACCAGGTCGACCGGCGTCGGCCCGGCTCGGTCGGCACCCCGATTCCCGGGGTGGAGTTCAAGCTGGTCGACGACGCGGGCGCCGAGGTCGCCGACGGCGAGATCGGCGAGATCGCGATCAAGGGCCACAACGTGATGAAGGGCTACTACGCCAGGCCGGAGGAGACCGCGAACGCGATCCGGGACGGCTGGTTCCACACCGGCGACCTGGGTCGGCGCGACGAGGACGGCTTCTACTTCATCGTGGACCGCAAGAAGGAGATGATCATCCGCGGCGGCTACAACGTGTACCCGCGCGAGATCGAAGAGGTCTTCTACGAGCACCCCGCGGTCGGCGAGGCCGCGGTGATCGGCACACCGCACCCCGAGCTGGGCGAGGAGGTCGCCGCCGTGGTCGCGCTCAAGCCCGGCGCCACCGCCTCCACCGACGAACTGCGCGCCTACGTCCAGGGCAAGGTGGCCGCCTACAAGTATCCGCGCACCGTGCGGATCGTTGACGCACTACCGAAGGGCCCCACCGGCAAGATCCTCAAACGCGAGATCAGCCTCGACCCGGACACGGCCCAGGTCTGACACTCCAGGAATAGGAGAACCCTGATGAGGGCTACCTCGGCGCCGCGCCGGGCCAGGCGAACGGTGATCGCGCTCGGCGTGGCGGCCGCCTGCGGCTTGTCGGCCGTGGTCGGGCCCGCCGCGGCCGCGACGACCCGCACCTACCACGAGTACGTGTCCCTGGGTGACTCCTGGACCGCCGACGTGGTGCTGCTGTCTGCCCACGGTGTGCCGTCGACCGAGTTCGCTCCATTCGACTGCGCCCAGGCTCCCTACAACTACCCGCGGCAGGTCGCGCGCGTCCTCGGCATCTCGAACTTCCGGGACGCCAGCTGTGGGTCGGCGACCAGCGAGCACTTCGCCGCGCCGCAGACCGGTCTCCCGCTGGGTGGCACTAACCCACCGCAGTTCGACCGGCTGACCAAGACGACGGACCTCGTCACCGTCGGCATCGGCGGCAACGACATCGGCCTGGCCACGGCCATCCTGCCGTGCGTCACGCTGCTGCCCTTCTCGGTGTGCCGACCGGCGCCCGGTGCCGTCGACCCGATCGACGCGGCGATCGCCGTACAGGAACCGCTGATCGTCGACCGGATCAAGGCGATCAAACCGCGCGTCGCGGCCAACGCCCGCATCGTGATGGTCAACTACATCGCGGGCGTCCCGCAGGCGGGCTGCTGGCCCTATGTGCCGATCAGCAACTACGACATGCCGTGGATCTACGCCAAGTTCACCGCGCTCAACGCCATGGTCAAGCGGATCGCCACCAAGGCGGGCGTCGGGCTGATCGACGCCTACACCCCGACCATCGGCCACGACGTGTGCAAGAGCCCGTTCGTCCGCTACGTCGAGCCGCTGATCCCGCTGTCGGTGAACGACCTGGCCGTCGGCATCCCGTTCCACCCCAACTCGGCGGGGGCCGACGCCCAGGCCCAGATCGTCATCAGCGGCCTGCTCCGCTGACACCGGTCAGCGGTGCGCTCGGCGCCAGAGGGCGGGCCAGCCGCCCGCGCCGAGCAGTGCCGCGGGCACGACCAGTCCGCGGCCGCCGAACTCGGCGACGGGTGCGCCCAGTTCGGCGGCGGCGGGCAGGGCACGCCGCCACGGACCGTCCTCGTCGAACAGGTCGCCTGGCGGGAATCCGGGCACCTGGCGTTCACCCGTCCGCACGATCCGCACGAGGTCCACTGTGGAGTGATCGGTGCAGGTCGCGGCGACCGCCAGCGCGCACAGCAGGTCCGGCGCGGGACTGCGGGCGACCGACCTGACGAGCACATCCGCGCCGTCGCGGGCGAGGGTGCCGATGGCGGCGCGAACCGCTCGGGCCACCGTGTCCGTCGCGTACCCCGGCGCGATCCCGGTACGTCGCACCAGCGCGCGCAGGGACCTCGGCAGCGGCTCGCTCCCGGTCAACGCGCCGAGCCGTTCGTCCTGGTCGACCTTGGCGACAGCGGCGGCCAGCGGCCGGGCCCGGGTGGCCCGCCACAGCGTGACCGCGATGACCCCGCGAGCCAGTGCGGCGTGCACCAGTTCGACCTGCCGCTCGGGCGAGGCGCGGCGCAACGCCACCAGCGCCGCGTCCGGCTCGAAGTCGGCGGGCCGTGTCGGCGGGCCGAGCCCGCCTGCGAGGTCGGCGTACACCCGCCACGCGGAGCGGACCGGCGCGGCGGCCAGTTCACGGCGCACCCGCTCGGCCAACGCGCTGGTCAACCGGGCGGGCAGCCCGTCCGCGGCGCGACGGCTGCCTGATCGCACGCGCACCGGCGGCACCGGGAGCACGGGTACGGTGGCGGGCGGGCGTGACGGCGCAAGGTCGGCCACCCAACTCTCGACGCGCTTCACCAGGTCCGGCTCGACGGCTTCGTTGAAGCGGGCGTGCATCTCGTCGATCCGCCAGCCGCCGGTCTTCCTGCGCAGTTCCAGGTTGGCGACCATGCGGCCGTCCGGCTCGCGCAGCGCCATCAGCACCGAACGTCCGGCGCGGGCCTGTTCGGTGTAGTAGGGCAGGTGGCCGATGCAGTTGCCCATGTAGTTCGACCACTCCGCCAGCTGACGCGGCTCGCGGCCGATCTGCACCGTCAGCGCGGTACCCGGCAGCGTCGAGCCATCCACAGTGGACAGGTCGGCGGGCACCGGGAAGACACCGATGGCCGCCTCGGCGACGGCGGCGTCGGACACGATCCCGGCGAGCAGCTCCGCCCAGGTCCGGCAGCGCGGCGGCGGCGTGGCACCGAACGCGACCAGCTGCGCGACCCCGGCCGCGGCGAGCGGGATCGAGTCGGCGCGCGGGTGGGCGGGCTCGCGCGGCGCGACCGCGTCGTAGGTCAGCGCGGGCGTGTGCTGCCGGTACTCGACGGTGGCCGCGTCGTTGCCGGAGAACGGCGCGAGCGCGTCGGCCAGGTCGGCGAACCAGAGCAGGTC
>DATLIA010000103.1:0-21546 GCA_035540215.1 Actinokineospora sp.
ACCCTGCCCGGCTCATCCACCCGTGCCCGACCCAGCCGGCACGGCGCGGCAACCACATCTCTGGAGGCTCCCAGGACAGCAAACCAACCCCGCCCGCCTGACGCGTCCGCGCGGAAGCGATCTGGCGTGGCAGATCGACCCCACCCTGGCCATCTCCGGCTGTCGCCGGTCCGGCTTATCCGGTGGGTGCGCGTCCCCGAAACCAAGATCAGGGCGTGCGGCGGAGGTAGTCCAGTTGGGCGCGGACCGACCACTCGGCCGCGGGCCAGAGTGACTTGTCGACGTCGGCGTACACGACCTCCACAACCTGACGTGGCGAAGCGTCCTGGCCGAGCATGGTGAGTGCGGCTCGGATCTGGTCGAGGCGTTGGGTGCGGTGGGCCAGGTACTGGTCCGCGACCGCGGGCAGGTCCGGCAGGTCCGGCCCGTGCCCGGGGAGGACCACGCCGGGCAGCCGACGCAGGGTCTCGAGGGAGTCGAGGTAGGCGCCCAGGTCGCCGTCCGGTGGGGCGATGACGGTGGTTCCTCGGCCGAGAACCGTGTCGCCGGTCAGCACGGCCGGGTGGGTGTCGTCGGCGATGGTCAGGCAGACGGAGTCGGCCGTGTGGCCGGGCGTGTGGACGACCTCGATCTCCAGACCGGCGACAGCCAGCCGCTCGCCGTCCGCCAGCGGGGCCGCGTCGAGGCACAGAGCCGGGTCGAACGCGCGGACAGGGGCGCCTGTCTTGCGGGCGAGCCAGGGCGCGCCTTGGACGTGGTCGGCGTGGTGATGGGTGATGAGGATGGCCTCGATCGGGCCCGCCGCTTCGAGGATCCGGTTCAGGTGCGGTTCGTCCTGGTAGCCGGGGTCGACGACGACCGACCCAGCGGCGTCCGGGGAGCGCAGGATCCAGGTGTTGGTGCCGTCGAGGGTCATCGTGCCGGGGTTGTCCTCGAGCAGCACCGACGCGTAGGGCGTGACGGGACGCACGACGCCGTAGGCGGGGTGGGTCATGAGTCGGCCTCGGCGAGGACGACGCGGACCTTCGTGCCGTCGCGGACCACCTTGGGGATGATCTTGTCGATCGTCCGCTCGTCAGCCATCGCCGAGGCGACCGATGGGTGGTCGTTGAGGTCGGCCAAGGCCATCCACGTCGGCGGCATGAGGCCGCGGCGGCCTGCCTCCCAGTCGGCGAGGGCGGCGCCCGGGTGTTGCCAGGCGACGTCCTGGGCCTCGGTCGTCGCGCCGTCGGCGTGCTGTCCCTCGGGCATGGCCGCGAGGAAGAAGCGGGTGTCGTAGCGGCGGGGTTCCTCGGCCGGGGTCACCCAGTGCGCCCACGGACGCAGGAGGTCCGCGCGCAGGACGAGGTCGTTGTCGGTGAGGAACTGGGCGAACGAGTACTTGCGGTCGACCAGGTCCTGGCGCGCGGCGTGGAACGGCCGCGCATCCGAGACGACCCTGGTCGCGTCGGGGCCCGCGAGCAGGACGCCGGACTCCTCGAAGGTCTCGCGGACGGCGGCGCACACCAGGGCGCGGGCCATGGCCGGGGTACAGCCGAAGCGGTCAGCCCACCACTCGGCGTCCGGACCGTGCCAGGCGACGGAGGCGTCGGCGTCCCGCGGATCGACACCGCCGCCGGGGAACACGGTCATCCCGCCCGCGAAGGCCATGCCGACGACCCTGCGCAGCAGGAACACCTCGGGCCCGGGATCGGCGTCGCGCACGATGATGACGGTCGCGGCGTCCTTGGGGACGGCGGGCGGATCGGGCGGCACTGGGGGGACGAACCCGTCCGGCAACACCATCTCCTTGGGCAGCTCACGCACGCCCCGACCCTACGCGGCCGACCCACCCGACGGACACCATCGCCGCCACACGCCACATATCCCGCACCTGAGGCCAGGGAACCATCGCGGAACCGCACGCACGACCACAGGCGCGGGAACGGGTTCAGGCACGGCCGGACACGGAACCGGTACAGGAACAGGGCAATACGCGAGCACGAGCGCCCGAGCGGCGAGGGTTCGCCCGCAGCAACGGGCAGGCAAGCAGCCGCGGGCGCGGCAGCGCGGTCTGGGCCTCGCCGGACCCGGGCGTCGGACCGGCGCGCGGATGGCTGCCCTTCCGGACATTACGAGCCCGCCCCCGCGGGCCGACCCTGACGGCATGGCTGGCGAAATCCTTCTGCGCACCGGGTCGACTGAGTCCGACTGGGTGACCTATCTGCAACAGCTCCTCCGCACGGAGGGCTACTGGGACGGCGAAGACACCGGCGTGTTCGACGACGCGCTGGAGACCGCCGTCCGCAACTACCAGACCGCGATGAACATGCAGGTCGACGGCGTCGTCGGCAGGCAGACCTGGGGCGGTCTCCGCGATCACGTCTCCACCGAACCCGGTCCCCCGGACCCCGCCGACGGCGCGGGCGGCGACGGTGACCAGACCGGCTGGCAGTCCGGCGAGGTCGACCACAGCGTCGTGCACATCACCCAGCAGAGCGAGGCGACCTGCTGGGCGGCGTCGATCGCGATGATCATCAACTACCGGGACGGGTCCGACTTCGACGACCACACCCTCTGCGACCACGTCGGCCTCGCCCGCGACGGCGCGACCGTCGCCGAGGTGGACCAGGCACTGGCCCAGGTGGACATGTTCCTGGTCGCGCCCGCCTGCTACACGCCGGACGGGTGGTTGGACCTGTTGTCCAACGGCCCCAAGGGCGTGATCGTCCCCGGCGCCCCGTGGCACCGGATCGTCATCGCGGGCGCCAAGACCGACGGCACGCCGGAGGGCACCTGGATCCACGTGCTCGACCCGGCGGGCGGCGACAGCTGGCAGAGCTACGAGGACGTCGAGGCCCAGTTCGAGGCCGGGGCACCCCGGTCGAACAACATCTTCGGCTACTGACAATCCCGACCAGGCAAGATGTGGGGCATGGGTGACACCGTGCTTCGAGTCGGACTGGTCGGCGCTGGACCTTGGGCGGGCGCGGTGCACGCGCCCGGGATCGCCGCGCATTCGGGGACCGAGCTCACCGCGGTGTGGGCTCGGCGCCCCGAGGCGGCCATGGAGTTGGGCGCGCCGGTGGTCGGCGGGTTCGACGAACTCCTGTCCATTGTGGACGCGGTGGCGTTCGCCGTGCCGCCCGCCGTGCAGGCCGGACTGGCGATCAAGGCCGCCCAGGCGGGCAAGCACCTGATCTTGGAGAAGCCGATCGCCGAGTCGGTCGAGTCGGCCCAGAAGCTGGTCGACGCGGTCGAGGCGGCCGGGGTCGCCTCGGTGGTCGTCTTCATCCGGCGGTTCGCGCCGGAGACCCGGGCGTGGCTGGCCGACATCCACTCAGGTACCGGCTGGGCGGGCGGGAACGCCCGGTGGCTGTCGGGCGCGCTCCTCGGCGGCCAGTACTCGTCGTCGGCGTGGCGGCACGACGGCGGCGCGCTGGCCGACGTTGGGCCGCACGTGTTCGACCTGCTCGACGCCGCGCTCGGGCCCGTGGACAAAGTGGTCGCGGCGCGGCTGAGTGAGCCGGACCTGTGGACTGTGGTGCTGGGCCACGAAAGCGGCGCGACGAGCACGTCGACGCTATCGATGCTCATGCCCATGCGCCCGACCGTCACCGACATCTCGGTCTACGGCGACAACGGTTACCGCGAACTCAACGGCCGCACGACCGCCCCGCAGGACGCGTTCGCGACGCTGCTCGACGAGTTCACCACTCTCGTCCGTGACGGCCGCGCCGACCACCCGTTGAGCGTCCGAAGAGGACTCGCCGTGCAGCGCCTGCTAGCCGCTGTGGCAAATGAGGTCTAGCCGCTCTTCATGGCTGGTCGGGCGCTTGCAGCGGAACGCCGTTGACCAGCGTCGACCGGTTGGCCTCCTGCCAGTCGTATGACGTGTCCGACTTCCACGCCGGGCTGTCGCCGCCCTCGCGCCTGGCCAGCTCCTCCTGAAGCTCGCGCAGCAGGCTCAGCTCCTGGTCGTCGTCGACGTCCACGTCGCCCGCCTGCGGGATCCACGGCTCCTTGGCGGACGTGGCCGCCTGCGACGGCTTGGGTGTCGGCGACGGCGTCCACGACTGCGACGAGGACGACCGTTCCAGCGGCACCGCGGTGGCGTAGCGCATCGCGGAGTGGTGGTAGTCGCTGGACTCGGTGCTGTCGCGCAGGACCTCGACCGACGCGGTGAGTCCGGCGCGGCGCAGCGCGTGCTCGACGCGGTAGGCCGTCGCCGGGCCGGAGCCCGCCGGGCCGACGCGGATCAGCACGACGCGGTGCGGCACCGGGCCGGAGGCCGCGCCCGCCGGGGTGAGCCGCCAGACCGCCCACACCGCGCGGATGTCGGGCAGCACGTCGAGGACCTGGATGGTCGCCTCGGCGACCCCCTGGTCCGCGCTGATCCCGCCGATCTTGCCGTTGGAGAACTTGTGCGACGTGCTCACCGCGGACTCGGTGATGGTCAGCCGCTCGACGACCGCCGGGTCGCAGTGCGCCGCGGCCATCAGCTCGGTCAGCTCGTCGTGCTCGACCAGGGTCACCGGGATCGGCCCGGACGCCAGCGAGCCGACGATCAGCTCCAGCGCCCGGTCGACCTCGGTGGAGGCGAGCAGTTCGCGGGCGTCGGCCAGCGCGTCGTCGTCGAGCCGGCCCGCGAGGGCCAGCAGGAGATCATGAACCCGGACGGGGAGCGTCACTCCCGACCAGCCGGTGCCTGCTGCGACCTTTGCCACGATCGGACCCCTCCACTCAGGACTAGCTAGGGACTAAATGACCCTTGGCCACCAGCGACTCCGACGCCGCGAGCGCGGCGCGGTGGTACACCGGCGGTTCGAGGCCATCGGGGAGCACCTCGACGGCGGGTTCGTAGGTGCCGAGGGCCCGCAGCAGCCGCTGCAGCTCCCCGGTCAGCCGGGCCGCGTCGCCGGTCGTGGTCACCAGGACGACCCTGGTCGCCGCGCCCGCGCCGGTCCGGTCCCGCCGCCACGTCGTCCGCGCCTCGACCACGTCGGGCCGACCGCGCAGGATCGCCATGAGGACCACCGCCACCGAGTCGCCCATACTCACCCAATCGGGGGACTCGGTGGAGAAGGTGTAGTCCACGTCACTGATTTCGTCCACCCACGAAACGGCGTTGAGCCGCTCGGAGTCGGCGCCCGCGGGCAGCAGCGAGCCGTTGATCAGCCGGAACTCCGACGGCGTGATCCCGACGCGCTCACGCAGCAGCGTCAGCGGCAGAGCGCGGGCCACGGCGTCGAGTGAACCGCCCGCCAGCCAGTCGCGCAGCCGCCACAGCTCCCGGTCACCGAGCCTGCCCGCGAGCCGCAGCAGCAGCTCGTGGCACTCGGCCTGGCCCGTCATGCGACTTCGACAATCATCTCGACCTCGACCGGCACGTTCAGCGGCAGCTCGGCGACGCCGACGGCCGCGCGGGCGTGCAGGCCCGCGTCGCCGAAGATCTCGCCGATCAGGTTCGACGCGCCGTTGATGACGGCGGGCTGGCCACCGAAGCCCTCGGCGGAGGCAACGAAGCCGACAAGCTTGACCACGCGGGTGACCGAGTCGATGCCGACCAGGCTGTCGACGGCGGCCAGCGCGTTCAGCGCGCAGATCCTGGCCAGGTCGGCTCCCTGCTCGGGGCTGATGTCGCCGCCGACTTTGCCGGTCGCGACGACCTTGCCGTCGGCGATCGGGACCTGTCCGGAGGTGTAGACCAGCGACCCGGTGCGCACGGCGGGGACGTAGGAGGCCACGGGCGCGGGCACGGCGGGCAGCTTGATGCCCAGCTCGGCGAGACGGTCGGACCAGGTCATGTCAGGCTCCCTTGGGACGCTTGAGGTAGGCGACCAGCGACTCACCGGTGGGACCGGGCAGCACGGTCACCAGCTCCCAGCCGTCCTCGCCCCACTGGTCGAGGATCTGCTTGGTCGCGTGGATCAGCAGTGGCACGGTCGCGTACTCCCACTTCGTCATGGGCCGCAGCCTAGAACAGCTCCGGACAGTTGGTGGCTACGGTTGCGGTGTGGAGACCTGGCGGATGATCGCGACCGTGTTGCTCGCCGTTGGCGGCGTCGTCTTGGTGCTGGTCACGATGGCCAAAGTGCGCGAGCGGACCGGTTCGGGCGGCTCGGTGGCGATCGCGGGCGCCATCGCGACGACGATCCTGGTGTTGCTCTGCGTGTTGACGCTGACCGTGCTGGCGCCCGGGATCGCGTGGGGTGTGGTGGTCGTCGTGGGCGTGGTGGGCTCGACGATGCTGCTCGTCGGGTGAGCCAGTCGACCGGCGACCCGACCAACCGGGCATTTACGCTGAAAGGGTGACCACACCCGTCGTCGGCTGGACCGAGCAACTGGCCCGAGCCCGTCTGCACGTGGTCACCGGCAAGGGCGGAACCGGCAAGACGACCATCGCGGGCGCGCTGGCGCTTGCCATCGCGTCGGGCGGCAAGCGGGTCCTGCTGGTCGAGGTCGAGGGCAGGCAGGGCATCGCGCAGCTCTTCGACACGCGCCCGCTGCCCTACTCCGAGGAGCGGGTCGCCGCGACGCACGCGGGCGGTGAGGTCCGCGCCCTGCACGTCGACGTCGAGGCCGCGCTGCTGGAGTACCTGGGGATGTTCTACAACCTGGGTTTCGCGGGCCGGACGCTCAGCCGGATGGGGGCGATCGAGTTCGCCACGACCCTGGCCCCTGGCCTGCGGGACGTGTTGCTGACCGGGAAGCTCAAGGAGTGCGCGACCCGCACCGACGACAGCGGCAGGCACGCCTACGACGCCGTCGTGCTCGACGCGCCGCCGACCGGCCGGATCGTGAAGTTCCTCGACGTCACCAAGGCCATGGCCGACTTGGCGAAGGTCGGCCCGATCAAGGGCCAGAGCGACGGCGTGGTGCGGCTGCTGCACTCCGCCGACACCGCGGTGCACCTGGTCACGCTGCTCGAGGAGATGCCGGTGCGCGAGACGGTCGAGGCGGTCGACGAGCTGGACGGGGCCGACCTGCGGCCCGGCGCGGTGATCGTCAACCGGGTCCGGCCGCCGCGGCTGCCCGCGCGGTCGGTGACCGCGGCCGCCGACGGCCGGGTCGACGCCACCCGGGTGCGCAACGGGTTGAAGTCGGCGGGGCTGAAGCTGTCGGAGGAGGACCTCGACGGCCTGGTCGAGGAGACCGTCGAGCACGCGATCCGGGTACAGGCCGAGCAGCGGGCGCGCGACCAGCTCGCCGAAGTCGACTTGTCGACAGTCGAGCTGCCCGACCTGGTGGACGGGATCGACATGGCCGCGCTCTATGAGCTGGCCGAGGCCCTGATCGACCAGGGTGTCCGGTGAGCGGCCTCGACGTCGACGCGCTGATCGACGACCCCGGCACCCACGTCCTGGTCTGCTGCGGCTCCGGCGGCGTCGGCAAGACCACGACCGCCGCGGCCATCGCGGTGCGCGCCGCCGAGCGCGGCCGCAAGGTCGTGGTGCTCACCATCGACCCCGCGCGCAGGCTCGCCCAGGCCCTTGGCCTGCGGGAACTCGGCAACACACCCAAGTCGGTGACGGTCGACGGCTTCGAACCCGCGGGCGAACTGAGCGCGATGATGCTGGACATGCGCCGCACGTTCGACGACATGGTGCTGGCGCACGCCGGTGAGAAGCGTGCGCAGGAGGTGCTGGCGAACCCGTTCTACAAGACGATCTCCAGCTCGTTCTCCGGCACGCAGGAGTACATGGCGATGGAGAAACTCGGCCAGCTCGCCGCCGAGGGCCGCTGGGACCTGATCGTCGTCGACACCCCGCCGTCACGCTCGGCCTTGGACTTCCTCGACGCCCCGCAGCGACTGTCGACCGCGCTCGACGGCCGGATGATCAAGCTGCTGACCGGGCCCGCCCGCGCGGGCGGCTGGGGCATCCGCAAGGTGGTCAGCACCGGGTTCGGCCTGTTCGCGCGGGCCGTGTCGACCATCGTCGGCGGCCAGCTGCTGGCTGACGCGTCGGCGTTCGTGCAGGCCTTCGACGGCATGTTCGGCGGCTTCCGGGAACGCGCCCAGAAGACCTACGAACTGCTGCGCTCGGAGGGCACGGCGTTCGTCGTCGTCGCCGCCCCGGAGCCCGACGCCCTGCGTGAGGCCAGCTATTTCGTCGAGCGGCTGGCCGCCGAGTCCATGCCGCTGGCCGGTCTGGTCGTCAACCGGACCCACCCGGCGCTGTCGGCCCTGCCCGCGCCCCGGGCGCTGGCCGCGGCGGAGAACCTGGAGGCCGCGGGCGACTCACCGCTGGCCGCGGCCGTGTTGCGGCTGCACGCCGACCGGGTGGCGCTGGCGCAGCGGGAGCGCAGACTGATCTCCCGATTCACCAAAGCCCACCCGACCGTCGCGCTGGTCCACGTTCCCGCGATGGCCACCGATGTGCACGACCTGGACGGCCTGCGCGGCATCGGCGGGAAACTCGGTAAGGCGCTCTAACCGACTCTGACGTCTTCGTCCTCGTACGTGTGACTGCGGCGCGCGTCATCCAGCAGGTCACGCCAGGAATCCACGTCCGGCCTGCGGCGCAGCAGCGCGCGGCGCTCCCGCTCGGTCATGCCGCCCCACACGCCGAACTCGATCCGGTTGTCCAGCGCCTCGGCGAGGCACTCCGTGCGGACCGGACACGCGATGCAGACCAGCTTGGCCTTGCGCTGCTCGGCGCCGCGGACGAAAAGCCCGTCCGGATCCTCGTCCCGGCATGTCGCGCGGACTCGCCAGTCGACCTTCGTTTCGAGATGCATAGCCCCCACCCCTGTCGTCGTCGCGACCCTGAACCGAATACCCCCCGGTACCGGCTGCGTCCCAGCCCGTGGGCTGTTCTGCCTGTCGTGAGACGTTGACGAACCTTAGTGGGTATCGGTTCCATCGAGAACAGGGGTAGAGATATGTGTTACCGAATGTCAACTTCCGATCGGTCGCCTCCCAGTGGTCCGTCCGGCGGACGCGTACGCTGGGCGCCGTGCGTCTGGGTGACAGTTTGCTGAAGCTTCTCGGTCTATGCCTGCTCGCCGGCGTGCTCGTGGCCGGGATGATGTTCCCGGTGATGGGGGCACTAGGGGTGGTGTCCAACCGCGCGAGCGACACCATCGACAGTGTGTCGGCCGATCTGGTGGCGACCGATCCACCGTTGATCACCACGATCACCGACAGCGCGGGCAAGCCGATCGCGTCGCTGTTCGACCAGTACCGGATCCCGGTGTCGGCCGAGCAGATCTCGCCGACGATGAAGGCCGCCCTGGTGTCGGTCGAGGACCGCCGCTTCTATGAGCACCACGGCGTGGACTGGAAGGGCACCATCCGCGCGGCCGTGTCCAACCAGACCGGCGGCGACGTGCAGGGCGCCTCGACGCTCACCCAGCAGTACGTCAAGAACTACCTGATCAACGTGGTCAACCGGGGCAACAAGACCGAGCAGTCCAAGGCCCAGGAGCAGACCATCGCGCGCAAGCTGCGCGAGGCGCGGATCGCCATCCAGCTCGAACAGAAGATGAGCAAGGAAGAGATCCTCACCGGCTACCTGAACGTCGTCGAGTTCGCCTACGAGGTCTACGGCATCGGCGCCGCCTCCAGCGCGTACTTCGGGACCACCCCGGACAAGCTGTCGGTCGCCCAGTCGGCGCTGCTCGCGGGCGCGGTGAACAACCCCGTCCTCTACAACCCGTGGCGCAAGCCGACCGAGACGCTGAACCGGCGCAACTTCGTGATCGACAAGATGGTCGAGAACCAGAAGCTGTCCGCGGACGCGGCCGAGGTCGCCAAGAAGGAGCCCCTGGGCACCCTGGCCGCCGTGCAGAAACCCGCGGCCAACTGCGTCGGCGCCGGTCCCGAGGTCGGGTTCTTCTGCCAGTACGTCTACGACTACCTGCAGAAGCTCGGCTTCACCCAGGACCAGATCCAGACCGGCGGCTACACCATCAAGACCAGCTTCGACGCCCGCGCCACGCAGATCGCGAAGGCGGCGGCCGAGGCGGAGGTACCCAAGACGCAGCCGGGTATCGCGAACACGATGGCGATCGTGCAGCCGGGCAAGGAGCGCCACCAGGTGGTCGCCCTGGTCGCCAACCGCGACTATGGGCTCGACCCCGGCAAGGGCCAGACCACGTACGGCCTGCCCAGCCGAGTGGCGAACAAGTTCGGCGCCGGGTCGATCTTCAAGATCTTCACGTCGGCCGCCTACCTGGAGAAGGGCGGCGGCATCATGAACCAGATCGACGTCCCCGACTTCCACAACTCGCCGGTCTTCGTCGGCGGCGGCAAGGCGTGTGGCCGGACCGCGCAGCCCAACGACGGCGACACCCGCGTCTACTGCGTGAAGAACGCGGCGAAGTACCCGGACAAGATGACGCTGCAGGACGCGTTGGCGACCTCGCCGAACACCGGGTTCGTCATCCTGGAGGAGCGCGTCGGCATGGGCCCGGTGGTCGACATGGCCAGCAGGCTCGGCCTGCGCGAGACGATGGCGTCGAGCATGGGCGGTGTCGACCCGGAGCCCAGCCGCAAGGAGGCCGAGTACCGGCTCAGCCAGTCCGACTACTTCAAGCCGTCGGACAAGAGCCCGGGCAAGGCGTCGTTCACCCTCGGCCCCGGCCCGCTGAGCACCGTCGAGCTGGCCAACGTCGGCGCGACGATCATGAGCGGTGGCGTGTGGTGCCCGCCAAGCCCGTTGCTTGAGGTGCTCGACCGGGACGGCAAGAAGATCGAGACCAACGAGCAGCCGTGTGAGCAGGCCGTTGCCGAGCCGCTGGCCAACGCGCTCGCCGTGGGGCTGTCCAAGGACGACATCAGCGGCACCGCGCGCGGCGCGGCGGGGGCGGTCGGCTGGAAGCGGCCGATGATGGGCAAGACCGGGACCACCCAGGACTACAAGTCGGCCGGATTCCTCGGCGCGACGCCGCAGTACTCGGCGGCGGTGCTGACGTTCAACGACAGCTCGAAGCCGCAAGGCATCTGTGACACCGACCCGCCTCGGCTGTGCGGCACCGGCGGAAACATCTACGGGGGCAAGGTGCCCGCGCGCACCTGGTTCCAGACGATGTCGAAGGTGCTGGAGGGCCAGGACGCACCCGGCCTGCCTGGTGTCGAGCCGCGGTACCTGGAGGGCGGGCCGGAGATCAAGGTCCCGGACGTCACCAACAAGACCGTCGAAGAGGCCACGAGCATCCTGCAGAACGCGGGCTACCAGGTCACCGCGAAGGACCGCAACGACGCCCGCAAGAAGGGGATCGTGGTGAGTCAGACCCCGCGCGGCGCCGCGCTCGCGGGCGAGATGATCACGATCTACGTGAGCACGGGCTATGTACCGCCGCCCAGGACGTCCGACGTGCCGGTGCCGCCGAGCGAGCCGGGGCTGCCACCGGCGCCTGCACCGGGGCCGGGCAACGGCGGCGGGAACGGGCCGGGCAACGGCGGCGGAAACGGGCCACCGAACACGATCGGTCCAGTAGTGCCTTGACGACAGCGGGGCCCGACCACTTAGGTCGGGCCCCGCTGCGGCTTACTGGGGAGGCGAAATGGAGACGACCAATCGGACGTCGGCATTGCCCGGATGTCTCTTTCTGGTCGCACTGGTGGTGGTGCCGGTGATCATCCTGTTCAACAGCTTCCGCGGAGACGGGGCACTGCGGCGAGCCGAAGAGAACGCTCATGGGTACCTGGACCGAGCGATTGAGAACCTGATCGCGCTCCCACCCCCGGCACTGCCCACCGTCGCCGCGGCGACCAGCTCGATCAAGGAATCCGGCGGTCAAGTCATCGCCGTCAGGAACCATGGTCAGCGGGTAGAGATCGACTTGAGGTTCCGCGGTGTGGCGGGTGCGTTGTTCGGCCCGTTGGAGTTCGAGCTGTGTGCCACGGTCGGGATCGAGTCACGTGGTGAAGACCGGCATGTCTCCGCGACCGATAGGCGTGCCTGTGGCTAGGCGCTCCGGTCAGCCGGTGAGCTTCGCCTTCACGGCGGCGGCGACGCGGCCGCCCTCGGCGCGGCCCGCGACCTTGGTGTTGGCGGCCTTCATGACCTGCCCCATCTGCTTCTGCGTGGGCGCGGCACCGAGCTGCTCGGTGACCTCGGCCACAGCCGCGTCGACGAGCGCGACCAGTTCGGCGTCGTCGAGCTGCGTGGGGAGGTAGGCGGCGAGGACGTCGGCCTCGTCGAGTTCGAGCTGGGCCTGCTCGGGGCGGCCCGCGCCCGCGAACGCCTCGGCGGCCTCCTTGCGCTTGCGCACCTCGCGGGCCAGGACCTTCTGCACCTCGTCGTCGGTGAGTTCCCTGGCCTCGTCGCCCGCGACCTCCTCGGAGGTGATCGCGGCCAGACCCATGCGCAGGGACGCGAGACGCGTCTTGTCGCGGGCCTTCATCGCGGTCGTGAGGTCGCTTTTCAGGCGGTTCTTGAGCTCAGCCATGTGAGGAACCCTACTGGCCTGGCAAACGCGTTACCCGGGATGCCACCCCGGCCCCGTACCCTCGACGGCGTGAGTGACCTAGCCAAGACCCTGCGCCGCCTCGCCCTCGGCACGACGGCGCTCGGCGCCGCCACGCTGGCCTACGCCGCCGGATACGAGCGCACCCGCTGGACACTGCGCGAGGCCACCCTGCCCGTCCTGGCCGAAGGCGCGCGACCGCTGCGGATCCTGCACATCTCCGACCTGCACATGATGCCCGGCCAGAAGTCCAAGCAGGCCTGGGTCGCCGAGCTCGACGGCCTCAACCCCGACCTCGTCGTCAACACCGGCGACAACCTGGCGCACAAGCAGGCCGTCCCCGCCGTGGTGCGCGCGTTGGCGCCGCTGCTGAACCGACCCGGCCTGTTCGTCTTCGGCAGCAACGACTACTACGCGCCGAAGCCGAAGAACCCCGCGCGCTACCTGTTCCCGTCGGACAAGCGCATCCACGGCATCGACCTCCCATGGCGCGACCTGCGGGCCGCCCTCGTCGAGCGCGGCTGGCACGACCTCACCCACACCCGCACCCGCCTCACCATCGACGGCCGCCTCATCGCCGCGGCAGGCGTCGACGACCCCCACCTCAAGCGCGACCGCTACGACGAGATCGCGGGCCGCCCCGACCGCACGGCGACGCTGACGCTGGGGGTCACCCACTCCCCGGAGCCGCGGGTACTGGACCGGTTCGCTGAGGACGGGTACGACTTGGTGTTGGCGGGCCACACCCACGGCGGCCAGCTGCGCATCCCCGGCTACGGCGCGCTGGTGACGAACTGCGAGCTGGACCGCTCACGAGCGCGCGGATCGTCGCGGTGGGGCGCGCACACCTGGCTGCACGTGTCGGCGGGCCTGGGCACGTCGCCGTACGCGCCGGTGCGCTTCGCCTGCCCCCCGGAGGCGAGCCTGCTGACCCTCGTACCGCGCCCGATCGGCAGCGATTCGTCGGCGGAGGCGTCAAGGGGAGCCCGATTCGGAGCCCGGGCGCGGGTCCGCTAGACTTCCCCTCGTTCCACACTCGGGGTGTGGCGCAGTTTGGTAGCGTGCTTCGTTCGGGACGAAGAGGTCGCAGGTTCAAATCCTGTCACCCCGACGCAGATCAGGCCCTGTCCACTTAGGTGTGGACAGGGCCTGATCTCGTATCTGCCTGACCAACTGCCTGACTGACGGTCCTGCCCTCGATGTCGGTCCAAGTGCATCATCGGACCGCGTAGCGCTACGACGGTCAGTCTGGCTAACCTCGCGTGCACCTGAAGCGGGGCCTTACCCGGTGCCTGTTCTCGACCTGGCGATCTGAAGCGAACGCGCGGGCGGCTTGTGGCCCCACCGTGGATGGCCTGCGTGCAGCCTAAGTCAACACATATCGTGGCTAGCGCTTCGAGCCCGGTCCTCCGCATCGCGGCATGGCAGTGCAATCCATCCCTCCGATGCGCCGCCCCACCCGTACCTATCACTCGAATCCCATCGCGCGCTGTTCAACCTCGACGCTCAGCACACTTGCCAGCGATCTTGGTTTATAGATTCACAAAGAACAGCATCAGAAACACCAAGAATCCTCAGTGCTGCGCCGACTGTAATAGTATGGGCGAGGCGGGTCAGCACACCCAACTGCGCCGATGAGGGTTGAATTTCTGCGCCGTGAGCGATCCGGTTTCGGGCGGTGCCCATCACCGCCCAAACATCTTCGACTCCCTCGACGAATCCGACGAGTGAGTCAGGCAATGGATCAACCCTCGCTCGGATTTGCCCGTTAAGGTCGGGGCCAATCTCCTTTTCGAAGATCTCCCTCAATCGATATGCAAGCTGGTAACTTCCGTACGGAGCGAGCCATTCCTTGAGAAAAGCGATGTCATCGGATTCGACGTTTTCGATCACCGACAAACGCTTGATCACTGCTTTTCGCATCTTTTGGAACGCATTGCGCGGCACAGGGCCGTCCCCATACCTTGCGAGATGCAGCCCTTCCAGGGCGGGGACAAGCGCCAGGAATCGAGACCTAGTACTGAGGGTATTCCGCATGGCCACAGTCAGGTAGTCGAAAAAGGTGCCATGCGTGGAACGAAGGTGTGCCCAACGTTCGAACAGGTCCGGGAGAGACGCTGCCCCCTCGCCGCCGAGCCGGAACAATGTGCCACTTCCATGGGTTATAAGGGCATCATGTTCCGGAGGACTGGCGTCGTACGGTTGTTGGGCGATGTCCGCCGCGATTACCTGCACTGGGAACCGACCCTGCGCCCTGCCGAGGCACACCCACGAGATGGTCTGAGAATGCTGCGTGGCCAAGGTTGTAATTTCGGCCATGGGCCTCACGTAACGGCGCATCCATTCCTCTGCCGACCGCGGCACGCCAGCGACCGTCACGACCGGCGCCGCTGTCACCGATAGGCCATAGAACTCGTTCCAACTCATGTTCGCGTCATAGTTCAACTCCAGTTCATCACCATCAGAGGTCATCCATCGCTGGCGGGTGCCTTCGCTGTTCCAGGTAGCGGCGATCTTCGGATCGCCATCGAGGGTCTTTGGCATAGATACGTGCTTGAGTGGTCGTACACCTGACAACTCGGTCAAGCCGCCGACCTGAAATTCGACCGAGGGAAATAGCAGATCTTCGGGAAGATCATGACCGACCAGGCCCAACTCTGCCTGTACCAGAGAACGTTCGGGAAAAACGTGCCGTATCTGCGCGCCAAGAAGCGCAATGTCGTCTCCACGGCGTGTCCACCCGCGGACGATCTCGACTCGATCTACATGGGGAGAAAATGACTTGCTGTTCTCGTGGTCGACCCAGATACCAGAGGCGTTGAATAGCTCGCCGGCAGGCCGGCTTGACGGCTCAAATGATAGCTCGCCAGCAACAGCCTCGTCGCGATATGACCACTGGCATGGGTATGTCCCCGGCGGGACCACAAGTTTCCTCATTCGACCAGCATCTCGGATGCCGTCCCTATCAGAGTGGCGACGCGCCGAGAGATCGACACCAGTTGAAGACTGTGATAGTTCTGCGAGCACTCCATGGCATCACTTAATCGACAGGTGAGACCTGGGGGCGCGCTATTCGGGGCTTGAGCAGCCTGCCTTAGAACGGGCACACTGGCCGCCGGGCATCGGACGAACTGGCCGTGATCGCATTCGTCACGCGCGTAGCTTATTTACAAAAGCTCGATTTAAGATCGGGTTGATCATTACATTGGGCGCCTTCGCTGCATACAATCGCGTCGCCGGCATGAAGTTCGTGCCTGTAAAGCGGCGCATTGAATGCGGGCACTCGAGCCTCGCCGCGATCGTCCAGTGGCGAGAGCCTGCCGGAACTCGCCTGAACGGCGCCCAACCTACTGGGAGGCGGCTTGTATGGGTCAGTTCAAAGATCGAGACTCCCGAGATCGGACCCAGGCGAGCCAGCGCTCTGGTGCCCACCATGCAGTCATCGGCAACTCACCCGTCTCCGATAGATCGGACGCCGGTCGAACGTGGGTCAAACTCAAGCGGCCAAGGAATTGCAGCAGATTATCAACCTGGGTCTTGGCGGCCCCCGCCTGTGCGGCTGATGGGCGATAGTGCGCCGCCAAGTGCGGCATTTACACTGCGCCCCGATGCAGCTCCCAATGTGCGACCATCCACGCCTGTTGGCGTTTGGTCAGTTTGATGGTAAGCTTTCTGCCGTGAAGTCGCGCGTATTCCGGGAACTCGCGCACCGATTCGGCGACGTCAATCGCACCGATTGCTAGGTCAACAGCAATTCGACCGGAGTCGAATAGACGATGCACGTCACGACGCATTAGCAGTCCACCCTCGTCGTGGTGCTCGCCGTTTAGCGCATAGCTATATAGATGTGCGGCCTCCAACGCCTCCCTGGGAGCAGGGCCAGTAAAGGCACACGCGTCGCCGTACATGCTCAATAGACGGCTACGAAACCCGCCCTGTCCGACTCGCACTCGAACCACACGAGACTTGTGTCCGCCCGGCAGTGCGGGTGCCATAGCAATATCCACCGGGGATAAGGCAGGCATGCCTGGTGATGACTGAACAGCCGCACGGAAACGCCGGTAGTCGAGCTGTCGTAGACTCAGTTGAGACCTAGGGTGGCGACATAGCTCCCGCAGGCGGTCAGCTGGCAATTGACCCACCAAATCGACCCACGCAATGTCGTGCTTAGTTCGGTACGTTTTCACTACCGAAAGGACGACACGTGGATCCTCGAAGTCCTCCCTACAGTCGAAACACCGATACCTCGGCAGAGTTCGCTTACGCCGCTTGATATGCGCACGACCGCATGTGGGGCAGCGATACAGCGTCTTCTCTACTTCCCCATGAACGATCGACTCGATCATCGAAGCCCCGAGTAGCGTCTCCTTATCCCAAAGCACGATTACATCCCCAGAACGAGGACGCTCATGATTGGGGACCGTACTGTCCCAACTGTAGTGAACCGACGGATCGTCATCGTAACCGTCGTTACCGCCGTGCTCCCGTTCGTCACCAGCGGCCATCATTAGCCAGGCCGTCCGTTTGTCGCTCGTACTCGAAGTCACTCAACATCCCAGGATCGCGCCGATCAGCCCTAATCCTCGAGGGAGCATTGGGGCTGGATATTCAGGTTCACCGTCGTACTGACTAGACAGGGATTGCTTGTCGGCTCGCGAGGTGATCGAACGCGATTGTGGCTTGCGCTGGCTTAAACAGCGACCTTTTACGGGAAGACCATGCGCCTATGGAAGCGATGACCTGATCGGTAGTGGCTTTCCCGTGAATTTGCCCGGCGACGAAATGCACCGTGCTAAGCAGTTCGATCCCGTACGGGAACTCGAATCCTTCAACAAGCGCGCTAAATCTGTCGAGCGTCTCACAAAACTCTTTCGCCGATCCGATCAATTCGTCGGCTTCCGCGACGGCCTCGGGATGAAGCTCCAAGGTAGCCTTGCTGCCGCCTGTGCCGTCTCCGTACCCTGTCAGGAAGTGCCCTTCAGCATCACTAATGAATCGGTTCAAGCTCTGGCAGTACGGTCCGTAAAAGCTCGGCACAAACTCCAGCCTGAGTGGCCAACCTGAGCTCTGGAGGAAGTACGCAACCTTCTGCGCTTCCATGAGGGAGAACTTGCCGTCCAATGACAATGCCGCGCGGGCGCTCATTTCAACGTAACGCGCGAAAGCGAGGAGGAGAGCTGCTCGATCGCGGGTCAACTTCGGCCGCTCGGTTCTGTTAATCATGTCACGGGCGTGCGGGGCGCCCTCCGGAGGATAGACGAGTATCCGGACATCGGGAAGATTCGCTAGCAGCGCGTAGATCAATTCACGGACATCGTTCCACTCCAGGCCGCCATTCCCACAACCCAGCGGTGGAACAGCAACGCTGCGTATGCCTAGCGTTTCGATAACCCTTCGCAGATCGCGCAGTCCGGTCTCGACGTCCTTAAGGCGCGACTTGGCACGCCAATGCCCCTTAGTGGGAAAATTGAGAATGTAGTGTGGTCGAGTCATTTGGCCTGTTCGGTGCACGAACATCGACCCAAGTCGAACCTCGCCTAGTTGACAGGCGGTTTCGTAGGCAGTGAAATTTTCGGGGTATGCCCGTTTAAACTGGAGCGCTATACCCTTTCCCATGACGCCGACGGTGTTAACTGTGTTGACCAGAGCGTCGACGTCGGCCTGCAGAAGATTGCCGTGGGCTTCTTCGATCACCAACGTTCACTCCCCTCGTCTAGCTGTAGTACCACTCTGGGCGGACATGTACTTGCATCTTACCTTGAACACAGGATTCCGCAGCTTCTGCTGTGTGTTTCGTTCGCACAACGAGATACTCGACGCAATCAAGTGGAAAGAACTTGTGCACGAGTAACTCCGCCATACGGCGACGCATTCGATCACCGTCATTCTCGGTGTCGTTCCACATGCGCGCCTTCATTAGTGGCCAATCCACGATCTGATCGAGGCGCAACCACTCGCCGGTTTGCTCAGTCATGACGACGGCCATATTGCCGTCGCTGCCAACCCAAGAAAGGCCCGCGCGGTCCACCGTCGAAAGGGACGACACCATGTAGACGAGTGGATCCTGCCCCTTCTGGTAGGTAGCGACGCTGCCCTTCCAGATCTTGTAGAGCATTGGTGATCGCGGCGCGAAGTAGAACGGAACGTAGTCTCCGACCACTCCGGCTGGGGAGACCCGCACTGGCATCCCTCGGCGACGCTCCTTGACGGCCTGGTCCCCACACTCAGTTGGGGATACCCCGCCGCCGCGCAGCACGCAGTCAGCGTGAAGGCCCCCGCTGGCGGCGATGCCAGCGAGGTTGTCCACAGACGTGAAGTGCATGATCGCTGAGTCCCTCAGTGGGGGCACCACGCCCCCACACAGGTCAAATCGCTCCAGACCACCACGATGTGTCGTCCTCCTTGCCGCCAAACAACCTGACCACCGTACGACGGCCCACCGACAAGTTGTGGGAGATTGGCGTCCCGCGGGCCGACGCACCTGCGCGCGCCGGGCTGATGAGCATCGGGGCGTGTTGCAGGCACGGATCGTTGCCGAGTTGGCCCGGTTTCGCTGGCGTTCAGACCTCAGTGCCGACAGGTAGCCCAGCTACCTCACCTGTAAGTGTGGTGACCGCCGGCACTTGGGGCGACGGACGACGGTTCCCCGCAACGGCGATTGTTGCCCCGTTCGGTTGAAGCGGGGCAACAATCGACTCCTTATGCAGCCGACCCAGGGAACAGCCGGTCGATCGCTTCCGCCCCGTCCTGCATAACAGGTCGGAGTTGATGGCGGTATACCTCCTCCGTGACCGCGGTACTGCTGTGTCCCACTAGAAGCGAGATCTTCTCTATCGGCACTCCTCCATCAGACAGCAATGACACGAAGCTGTGCCGTAGCTCTCGAGGAGTCCATTTTGCAGGGTCTAGACCAGCCTTCTTAAGGATCCGTCGGAACCCTCGTCGCACGTTGGCAGCATCAAGCTGCGTACCGACTTCTGACGTGAACACCAGGCCATGTTCCTGCCATCGGTCCCCCACGGCTTCGCGCGCCCTTATCTGCCGCACCTTTTGCGCCTCGAGGGCATTCACGCTTCGTGCAGCCAGCGCACATGTCCGCTTCGACTTCTTGGTCTTGGTGTCACCGCCTGTGCGAACCGACCTCCAAACCATGACGTGCGGCGGCAATGCTGGACTTGCTTTCGGCTTGCCCACGAGATCGACGTGGGTCCACGGGAGCGGTCGCGCCTCCTCCGTCCGCACACCTCCGAGCAGTGACACCACCACGTAAGCGCCCATCGTGGAGTCGTCTTCCTCTGCCGCCGTGAGGACACAAGCCGCCTGGTCGAACGTCAGAGACTTCGACGGTCGCCCCTCCTGCCCCGTTGGTACCTCACAGAGCAGCACGACGTTTCGCTTCACCTTGTCGCGCGCCTGGGCGCGCGAGATGGCGCGTCGAAGAATGGAACGGATCTCTCGCAAGGTTCGTGTCGCCAGGACTTTCGCCTTCTCGGCAAGCCAGACGTCGACATCGTCAGCGGACAATTCCCTGAGCTTCCGAGCCCCAAGATCCGCAACAACGTGCTTCGTCGCGAGAATTGTCAGCTTATCGATCGTGGCCTTGTCACGCCCATGAAGTCCGAACTGAACCCAGTCCCGTACGGCCTGGGCGACGGTGTAGTCGTGCGGAGCGATGGCCAGACCGTCATCGTGGTCCCGAAGAATCTCCTTGAGGGCGTCCTTTGCCGCCGTCTTCGTCTTCCCGCTTGCAGACTTCACGATCCGCTTGCCAGCGGGGGTGTACCCAACGGTCACTTCCGCGATCCAGCGTTGACGACCGGCGTGCCACCGAAGTCCCCCGTCCCCGCGGCTACGACGCTTGGTCATAATCGACCTCCGATTCGCGAATGAGCAGATTGACGTATTCCTGAATGGCGACGGCGGGTATGAGTCGCGCCGCGCCTTGTTTAACGGAGCGCAAACGGCCTGCCCTGATCTGTTCGTAAATCACTGATCGGCTCATGGAGAGCAACAGCATTGCTTCGGGAATCCGGTAGAGGTGCTTTGCGGAGACGACGACCGGAGCGAAGTCCGCGACCGCTTGTTCGATCATCCGGAGCCCCCGACTTGCCTGAGCCGGGAAGCCGTCCCGTCCGTCCCAGTCGTCGCGTCCCAGGTCAAGCCGGGACGCTTGCGGTCTCCGGGACGGGTTGAGTCGTCCCGGACGTCGGCTCCGATCGAGTCGTCGGGACGGTCAAAGCCGTCCCGCTCGAACAGCCCGTCCCGCTCTGGCCTGGGTAGCGACGCTTGGGACGCCTGGGTCGTCCCCTCCTCCGAGTCGTTCCCAACCACCGCCAGCGGGAGCGGGCAGTACCGGTTCCACGGGTCGGCGAACTCCGCTTTCTCGTACCCCTTGGCCTGGGTGCCGTCCGTGAACCGGATGTTCCGCGACCGGATGCCGTACTCGCCCAGGAGGCGCCCGAGCTTGGCGGCTGTCAGGCCGCCGTGGCCGAACTCGCGCCACGGTGCCTCGACGTCGCCGTTCAGGCGCATGAGGAGGTGCGCGGTTGGGATGACGGACTGAGCGCCGAATGCTGTCCGGCAGTCCGCGAGCAGCCGCACCCGGATTGATCCGTCGTCGTTCTCGTCCGCCTCAGCGGTGAGAGCGAGCACGGCGCCTCGACTGCGGTCAGGCCAGTCGCCACCCGCGTAGTCGGCGACCGCGATCAGCGGTTCCCACGTGTCGGCCGCCCGGTCCTCGACTGGCATCGGGGGTTCCGCGGCTTCCAACACGGTGAGCCCTGCGCGTAGCCAGTCGTGCAGGCGCAGCGCGAGAGACCGCAGGGGTTCGCGGTCACGCCGGTGCCGGTACGGCGAGACCTGCTCCCCAGCCGCGCGGCGACGCATCCGCACGACCACGGCGCGATCCTCGATGGTGTCCGGCATCGCCCCGATGCCGGCAAGAGCCGCCATGGCGAACGTCGGGATCGACTCCACACGGTTGGTCGCCGCGTCATAGCGCTTCGCCGGACGGTTGCGCTGATGACCCGCGTTCAGAAGGCCGCGAAGATCCTCGTTCCCCTCCGCCTTCGGGCCGAAGATCGTGTCCGCTTCGTCAACCAGCATCGTCGGCGGGTCGTTCGAGATCGACCGGTAGACAGCTGCCGACGA
>DATLIA010000104.1:0-5371 GCA_035540215.1 Actinokineospora sp.
GTGCAGAAGCTGAGTCTGGGCAACCAGCAGCGGGTGCAGCTCGCCGCCGCGCTGGTGCACAACCCGAGCATTCTGGTGCTCGACGAGCCGTTCTCCGGGCTGGACCCGGTGGCCGTCGACGTCATGAGCAAGGTGTTGAAGGACAAGGCGGAGCAGGGTGTGCCCGTGGTGTTCTCCAGTCACCAGCTGGATTTGGTCGAGCGGCTGTGCGACCGGGTCGGGATCGTCCGCAGTGGACAGATGGTGGCCTGCGACCGGGTGGACGCGCTGCGTGACACCGGGGCGGTTCGGCTGGTGGTCGACGTGCCGCAGGCGCGGGATGGGTGGGCCGACGGGTTGGCTGGGATCACCGTCAAGGAACGCGAGGGGACCAAGACCGTCCTCGAACTGGCCGACGGCGCCGACGATCAAGCCGTCTTGCGGGCGGCGCTGGCCACGGGGCCGGTCACCGAGTTCAGCAGGCAGCGGCCCTCGTTGACGGAGCTGTTCCGCAGCGTTGTCGCCGAGGAGGTGGCGGCGTGAACGAGGACATTCACCTGGGCAACTGGGCCGCGGTCGGACTGGTCGCGGGCCGGGAGATCCGGACGCGGCTGCGGTCGAAAGCGTTCATCATCACCACCGTGGCCACGCTGGTTCTGCTGGTGGGGTTCGCGATGGTCATGAAGATGGCGGGCGGCGGTGCCGACGCGACGGTCGGGTTCACCGGCGGCGCCACTCAGCTCGAGGCGCCGTTGAAGGCGACCGCGCAGGGCATCGGGCAGGACATCGACACGCGGTCCATCCCCGATGAGGCCACCGCGCGCAAGCAGGTCGAGGACCAGTCCCTCGACGCGCTGCTGGTCGGGGACGGCACGAAGATCGTCGTCGTCGTGAAGAAGGACATCGACAAGTCGCTGCGGAACCTGATGAACGCGCTGGCCGGGCAGTTGGCCCTCAACCAGCAGATCGAGAACCTCGGCGGCGACCCGGCGGAGGTCGGCCAGTCCGTCGCGGCGGCCAAGGCCGAGGTGCGGCCGATGGAGCCGCCGTTCGACTACAACGGCCAGCAGCTCATCATCGGCATGATCGCAGGCGTGCTGATCTACATGTCTTTGCTGATCAACGGCCAGTCCGTGGCCACGGGCGTGGTCGAGGAGAAATCCAGCCGGGTCGTGGAACTGCTCTTGGCGACCATCCGGCCGTGGCAGCTGATGGCGGGCAAGGTCGCGGGGATCGGCGTGGTCGGCCTGATCCAGATGGCCGTGATCGGCGGCGTGGGGATAGCCGCCGCGCTGGGCTTGGGGGTGCTGACGATCTCCGTTGGCGCCGCTGTCGGCACTGTCGTGTGGCTGGTTGTGTGGTTCCTGCTGGGCTTCGTGGCCTACTCGCTGGTCTTCGCGGCGCTTGCCGCGCTGGTCTCGCGGCAAGAGGACGTCGCCGGAGTGATCACGCCGCCGCTGATGTTCGTCATCCTCGGCTACGTCTTGGGCATCTCGATCCTGCCCGCCGACCCGGGCAGCAAGCTGATCGAGATCCTGTCGATCATCCCGCTGTTCGCCCCGACGCTCATGCCGATGCGCCTGGCGATGGGCGGCGTGCCGGTGTGGGAGGCGGCACTGTCGGTCGCGCTCGTCGCCGCGCTCATCCCCGTGCTGGTCTGGCTGTCGGGCCGGATCTACCGCAACGCGGTGATGCGCAGCGGCGGCAAGGTGAAGCTGACCGAGGCGCTGCGGTCGTGACAACCGAGGGTGCGTATGTCACCCGGTAGAGTCACGCGATGCCGAGTCGGGGAGGCATTGTGATCAAGGTACTGGTGGCGGACGACGAGGACCTCGTCCGCGCGGGTCTGCGTGCGATCCTGGCCAGCGCGGGCGACATCGAGGTCGTCGCCGAGTGTGACGACGGCGGCTACGTCGTCGACCTGGTCCGGTTGCACCGTCCGCACGTCGTGCTCCTCGACGTCCGCATGCACCAGACCACCGGCATCGAGGCACTGCGCCGGGTGATCCAGCTGCCCGACCCGCCCGCCGTGGCGATGCTGACCACGTTCGACGTCGACGAGTACGTGCGGGAGGCGCTGCGCATCGGCGCCAACGGCTTCCTGCTCAAGGACACCGAGCCGACGCAGCTGGTGGCCGCCGTGCGTGACCTCGCCCGCGGCGGTGCCGTGCTCGACCCCAACGTCGCCGCGCGGGTCATCGCGGCACTGGCCGACGGCCAGCGGGCCGCCGAGCCCGCCCGCAAGCTGCTCGCCGCCCTGTCGGCGCGCGAGATCGAGGTCGTCACCCTCATCGGCAAGGGCATGTCGAACGCCGAGATCGGCGCGACGCTGCACCTGTCCGAGGCGACGGTGAAGGGTTATGTGTCGGCGGTGCTCGGCAAGATCGGCGCGAGCAACCGGGTCCAGGCGGCGCTGGTCGCCTATCGCGGCGGCCTCATCGGCTAGGCCGGTCGTCGTGGGCGTGCACCTCGACCCGGTTGCGGCCGTGGCGTTTCGCCCGGTAGAGGGCAACATCGGCGTTGGCGAACAGCTTCTCCAGCGTGTCCGACCCGGACGCGACGCCGACGCTGACCGTCGGGCGCCGGGTGTTGCCCAGTACCGCCGTCCAGTCGTGCCGGTCGACCGAGATGCGGATCCGCTCGGCCACCGCGACACCGACCGGCGAGGTCATGCCAGACGAGTGGTCCAGCGGCGCCTCGGTGAGCAGCACGACGAACTCGTCGCCTGCCCAGCGCGCCACGATGTCGCCGACCCGGCACTCGGCACGCAGCAGCTGGGCGATCTCGCGCAGCGCCGCGTCGCCCGCGGCGTGCCCGGCGGCGTCGTTGACGCCTTTGAACCAGTCGACGTCGATCAGCACGAGCCACGGCACCCGGCCGTTGGCCGCCGCCCGGTCGAGGGTCTCCGGGGCGGTGCGCTCCAGGCCGAGCCGGTTGGCCAGTCCGGTCAGCGGGTCGCGTTCGGCCGCCTCCCGGGCGGCGAGTGCCTGGTGACGCGCGCGCACGGCGAGTCTGCGCTGCTCCAGGGCTTGGCCGAGCCCTTCCTGGACGGTCTCCAGCGCGGTCTGCCTGGCGGCGATGTTGCGGCGCAGCGCCTCGGCCTCGCCCTGTGGGTCACCGTTGGCGCGGCAGATGTCGGCGAGGTCCTGGGAGTAGCGCTGGAGCAGGGAGATGTCGTTGATCCACTCCGCCTCCTTGACCGCGATCCTGGCGTGGTGGGTGGCGTCGTCGAGCCGGTCCTGCCTGCGCCGGACGAGCGCGATGACCCAGTTGCCCACGGAGTTGACCCAGCGGTTGCCCAGCGGCTCGGCGGTGGCCAGCGCGGTGCGCGCGGTCTCCTCGGCGCGTTCGAGCTCGCCGATGCCCGCGAGGGAGGCGCCGTAGGCCGACAGCAGCGCGAGGTGGATACGGCCCTCCTTGACCAGCGAGAGCCCCTCCTCGAACAGCGGGATCGCCGAGCGGAAGGTCGCCTCGGAGTCCGCGGGCGACTGTTCGCACGCGCGGAAGTTCAGCGTTCCCGCGAGCCCTTGCAGGCAGTGAGCGAGGATCTCCACATCGTCACCGGTTCGGGCGACCTCGACGGCGATCCGGCTGATCTCCAGTGACGCCCGCCGGTGTCCGATGCCTTCGAGTAGGTAGCCGAGCCTGCCGAGGGTGTCGGCGGCGAAGGAACCGCGCGGCTGCTCGGCGTCGATGTCGCTCCAGCCCTCGGCGGCCAACTCCAGCGCCAGCGGGATGCGGCGCAGCCGCCACGCGGCGACCGCCCGCCTGGTCAGGATCGCCGCCCGCGTCCACGGGTCCAGGCCCGGCGGGACCTTGGACAACAGCTGGTCGAACAGCGTGTTCGCCTCGTCGTTGCGGCCCGCGTCAAGCAGCAGCCGCACCTCGCGGTCAGCGCTGAGCGCCTCGGTAGCCCCGACTTCATCCAGCCCTGCGCTGTCCAACACCGTCCCCGGATCGTCCTCGATCGTGGCCCCCGACACACTGCCGCCGAAGGTTACAAGGCCCAGTGCGGGTGACCCGTTCGGAGTAACGGTCAGGCCGTCAGCGTTCCTCCCGGAACTCGACGTGGCGGCGGACCACCGGGTCGAACTTGCGCAGCACCAGCCGGTCCGGATCGTTGCGCCGGTTCTTGCGGGTGACATAGGTGAAGCCGGTTCCCGCGGTCGACCGCAGCTTGACGATCGGCCTGATCCCGTCGCGGGCCATCAGATTCGCCGCCCGTCCCGGCGCAGCCGGGCCACGACGGCCTCGATGCCCTGCTTGTCGATGGTCTTGATGCCCTTGGCCGAGACCCGCAGACGGATCCACCTGCCTTCCGACGGCAGCCAGAAGCGGCGGCGCTGGACGTTGGGGTCCCAGCGGCGCGACGTGCGCCGATGAGAGTGCGAAACCTGCTTCCCGAACCCGGGAACAGCCCCGGTGACCTGGCAGATCGCGGACACTAAACCTCCTAATAATGGGATCCGTTTTCATTATGACCGTCGCCAGGGTAGCCTCGGCCGGGTCAAGATGGAAATCGTTGTCGATAGGAGGTCCTGTGTCGACCACTCGGCTGGTGCTTGTCTGCGGACCGCACCGCGAGTCCACCCGGCAGCTCGCCACCCGGCTGATGACCGGCCTGCCCGCGACCGCCGTCATCCACCACGACCTGAGCGGGCTCGCCGACGGTGTCGTCCGCCGCCGCGTGCGGATGGGCCGCGCGGACACCACGACGACCATCGAACTCGCCCACGGCTGCGTGTCCTGCACCATCCGCGAGGACCTGCTCCCACTGCTGCGCGCGTTGAGCGCGGACGCGCGCGTGGAGCGGATCGTGCTGCACCTCGACCCGATCATGGAACCGGAGCCGGTGTGCTGGGCACTGGCGAACGCGCTGGTGGGCGACGTGACGACCACCGATGTCGCCGACATCGATGCGGTGATCGCCGTGGTCGACCCGGCGACGTGGCTGGACGACGCGACCGGTGACGTGCCGATCAGTGAGTGTGGCCTGGGTGCGGTGGGGGACGGGCGGACGCTGGCGCAGATTGTCGTCGGCCAGGTCGAGTTCGCCGACGCCGTCGTGCTGGCGGGTGTCGCCGAGCCGTGGACGGCCGCGCGGGTGAACGCGGTCCTCGACCGTCTCGCGCCGGGCGCGCCCCGCGCCGCGCTGGGCGATGTCGAGCCGCTCCGGCTGCTCACCGCGATCCCGTCGCACGCGAAACGTGGCGCGGTCGATGGCCCGCACGGCGCGCTGCTGCGCGGCGAACCGCCGTTGGAAGCCGACTGTGGCGTGGTGCTGACGGTGTTCCGTGAACGGCGCCCGTTCCACCCGGCCCGGCTGCACGACGCCATCGACGTGCTGCTTGAGGGCGTGGTGCGGACCAGGGGACGGGTGTGGGTCGCGAGC
>DATLIA010000105.1:0-2951 GCA_035540215.1 Actinokineospora sp.
GCCCCGCCGACGCCACCTGTGGGCAACGGCGCGCCGGTGGCCGCCCCCAAACCGCCACCGCCCGCGTTGCCGGTGGCGACCCCCAAACCTGCCGAGTCAGGCCCCAATGGCGACAAACCGGCGGACACCGCGGCGGCGAGCAACCTCGTCATCCCGGTCACGCCGGGCACCGGCCAGCCAGACGCGCAACTGCCCCAGGAGGCCAAGAAGGCGGCGCCGCAGAAGAAGCGGCCGCCGACCCGCAAGCTCAAGCCGGGCGACCTCATCTGCGGCGACTGCGGTGAGGGCAACGCCGACACCCGCAAGTTCTGCAGCCGCTGCGGTGCGTCGCTCGCCGAGGCAGAGGTGGTCAAGCGCCCGTGGTGGAAGCGGTTCATCCCCCGGCGCGGGGCCAAGGTGCGCAAATCGGGCGACCGGCCCAAGGGCAGCAGGCGCGGCCAGTCGAAGGCCAAAGCGGCCTTCATGGCCACCTTCCGCGTGTTCCGACGGATCGCCGCGGTGATCCTGCTGGTCCTGGGGATCATCTACGGCATGTCCGGCCAGTTCCGCGGCTGGGTCAACGAACGGGCGCTGGCCGCCAAGGCGGGCGTCGAGAAGATCATCTTCCAGCAGTACGAGCCCGTCTCACCGGTCGAGGTCACCGCCACCAGCGCGTTGCCCGACCATCCCGGCCAACTCGCCACCGACGGCAAGTCCAACACGTTCTGGGCCGCGCCAGGGGACGGGCCGGAGCCGACGGTCATCCTCAAGTTCGACCGCGAGGTCTCCATCGCGCGCGCCCTGGTCTACAACGGCGCCAAGGACGACTTCCAGGGTCAGCATCGCGCGCAGCGGCTGCACTTCGTGTTCTCCACCGGCCGCACGGCCGACGTGGACCTCAAGGACAACCCCGACCCCCAGGAGGTCGAGATCGCCAACGGCGACGGCGCCACCAGCGTGGAGATCCACATCGTCGGCCTGTTCCGCTCGGTCAAGGGCACAGATGTGGCGTTCAGCGAGATCGAGCTGTTCCAGAAGGCCGACTAGCTAGTCTGGCCTTATGGGCAAAACGTATGACCGGATCGATGGCAGGCTGCGGGATTTCATCGAACGCCAGCCGGTGTTCTTCGTCGCCACCGCGCCGCTGACGGGGGACGGGCACGTCAACCTGTCCCCGAAGGGCCGCGCGGGGTCGTTCGCGGTGCTCGACGAGCAGACGTTCGCCTACGTCGACTTCGGCGGCAGCAGCGCGGAGACCATCGCGCACCTGCGGGAGAACGGCCGCATAACCGTGATGTGGTGCGCTTTCGACGGGCCGCCGACGATCGTGCGGGTGCACGGCCGGGGTGAGCCGGTCTTCCGGGACGACCCGCGCTGGACGGAACTGGTCGGCCGGTTCGCTGAGGGCGGTAGCCCGTCGGCGCGGGCGGTGATCGTCGTCACGGCGGAGCGGATCAGCGACAGCTGCGGGTTCGCGGTGCCACGCATGGAATACCAGGACGAGCGGACCCTGCACGCGGAGTACTTCGGCCGCAAGACCGACACCGAGTTCAACGCCTACTGCGAGTCGAAGGACTATGTCGGCGTGAGCCTGGACGGCCTGCCCGCGCTCCCACTTCCGTTGCCCGCGCGGCGGGACCTGACCGAGGTGGGTGACGACGTCAGCAACCCCCGTCGTCGATGACGTTGCCGCTGCTCGCGACGTCGTGGACATCCGCGTGGCCGGTCGCCAGGTTCGCGACCTGCTGCAAATTCACGGACCCGGCGGAAGCGCACCAGCCACCGAGCATGGAGGCAGGTCCGACACCGTCGACGACAGCGGAGATGGGGCCGATGAGACCGGGATCGTCGGCGGCGGAGGCGGGCGCCGCCGCCAGCAGCGGCACACCGACCACGGCGAGACATGATCCGACGATCCTCGACAACGACAGCATGAGGAAACTCCCTGCGGACTCGTGATTGAGGAGTCCGAGGTTAAGCGCGGCAACGCTTTCGTCGTCGACGCAACGCGGACATGATCACCCGATCGTGGCTCGCGTCAGCCTCGGCCGACGAACTCCGCCGGGCTCACAGTGTTGATCACGACGAGCAACGGCTTGTCCGCGGCGATCACCGGTACGGCACCGTCCACTGTGGCCACGACGATCCGCTGCCCGACCGACGCCTTGGGGAAGACCAGCAGCTGCACGGTGAAGCGGCCGTCGGCGTTGGTCGTGGCGGTCGCGCCGCCAACCGCCGTCGTGAAGCCGAGCGTGACCGTTCGACCAGGCGGGAAGCCGATCCCGGTCGCCGCAGTCACTCGCCCAGGCGCGATCACACCCGGATTGACGTCCAACACCGGCTGTATCGCCTGACCCCGCACAGCCACCAGACGCGGCCCGCCGGGCGCGTCACTGGTGATCCGCAAGACACCCGCGCGGTCCACTGGAAGCGCGGGCCCCTGTGGTGAGTAGGTGACCGGCATCGTGCAGCTCCCACCGGGCGGAACCGTCACACCGAGACAGCCCGCCGGGTTCACCGCGAAGTCCGGCCCCGGCAGCTCCACCGCGCTGATCGTCATCGGCGATCCGCCCGTGTTGCTGATCTTCACGTCGACCGCCGGGCCCGTCGACAGCAGCAGGCGCGGGCCGAACTCGGCCGGGTCCGGTCCCGCGACCAGTTCCGCGTTCTCCGGCACGGTCGGCTCGGGGGTTCCGGTGCCGACCAGGTCCACCGTGAACAGCCGGTTCCCACGCACCCGGATCCGCAGGGTCGCAGGCCGCGCGCCGTCGTCGGTCGGGGTGAAGCGGATGCCCTCCAGACAGCTTCCGCCCAGGTGCAGGACCGCGTCGAGGCAGGTGCCGGTGCTCAGGGTGTAGTCGCCCGCCCCCGGGCCGGTGATGGTGACTTCCTCGACCGGCAGTGGCCCGAAGCCGACGTGCTCCACGGTCGCGGTCCGCGTGACGGTGGTGCCGATGGTGACGGTGCCGAAC
>DATLIA010000106.1:0-6681 GCA_035540215.1 Actinokineospora sp.
CTGGGTCTGTGCCTCGGAGGCGAACCCCCGCATCCCGCTGACGGCGTTGTCGAATCCTCCGGCTACGCCGACAAGGCCGGTCTTGAGTAGCGGCATGTAGGTGCCGCCGACCTCGCGGATGGCGTCGCCGACGCCGATAAACAGTTCTTCCTGTACCGCGTCTTTGACCTTGCCCCATGCCGGGGCCAGGTCGCGGGCCGCGCGCGCGGCGGACTGGGCGTTGGGGGCCAGCTCGCCGACCGCGGCGGCGAACGCCTTGGGGTCGCCGATCGAGTCGATCGCCTCACCGAAGCCCTCGACACCGATCTTGACGGTGTTCACCGCGATGGCGGCGGCGACCGCCGCGGCGGGCAGCACACCGAGGGCGCCGCCCATCTCGGCGATGGCGCCGGTGGCGGTGCTGATGCCCGCCGCGGCGGCCGGGATCTTGGCCAGGGTCGTTGCCAGGCCGATGAACTGGGCACCGGCCTGGGTTCCGACCCGGTCGACGTCGGCGGCGAACTTGTCGAGGTCACCGCGGATGGTGGTGGTGCCCTTAGTCCAGCTGTCGTGGTCCAGGCCGAGGGACACCAGCAGGGAGGCGAGCGTCGACATGCCGCTCACCCCCTGCTGATGACGTCACCCCCGATGGAGGTGTTGATCCGGCGGGCGATCGCGAACAGCTCGTCCGGGGTCTTCACCGGCGGCGGCTCCCACTGCAGCAGGAAGTCGGTCAGCTTGGCCGCCGTCTGTCCCTTGCCGCGGTTGACGTTGGCGATGGTCGCGGCGATGAGCGCGGCGGCGGCGTCCTCGCGGCGCCCGCCGAGCGGGCCTGCGATCTGCTCGTAGGCGATCCACTCGGTGAGCTCGCGCGACGAGATCCGGGCGAGAAGTTCGGCGACGGTGTAGCCGAGGTGGGCGGCTAGGCGGAAGTAGAATTGCCGCTCGCCTCGGCGTCGGAGTTTCCCGCCAGTTCCTCGACGTCGTCCTCGGTCAGGCCGGACAAGCGGCGGGCGACGTCGTAGATCCGCTGGATCGGGGCGGCGGCTTTCTCGCCGAGCGCCTTGATGTCGCGGTCGCCGAACATCAGCTCGCCGGTGTCGTCCACGATGGACAGTGCGAGGAAGCGGGCGCGCAGGTTGTCCAGGCGCAGATCGCGTGACTCGCCCTTGCGGGCGGCTTTGGTGCCGGTGACGGACGCCTCGAACCGGTCGCGCTCGGCGCCGGACAGGCCGCGGACGCGGACGGTGCCGCCCCACTCCGGTACGTGGACGTCCTCGGTGACGCGGTCGGGGGCCAACAGGATCGCGTCGCGGGTGAGCAGCATCAAGACTCCGATCAGGATCAGGTGAGTGAGAGTGAGGGGTCGAGCAGGGGCCAGCCACGGCAGCAGAGGCCACGGCGTGCGCACGAGGCGCGGCTACGGGCCGGTGGTGACCGCGGGCTTGCCGGTGACCTTGAACGTCACGTCGGCGGACAGCTTGTCGTCGGTCGGCGCCTTGACCACGAACTTGGTCATGATCGCGGCGAACGCCCAGGACCCGATGTCGTCGGGCCACACCATCCGGTAGTCGCGCGGGTCGTCGTCGTCGAGGTCGCCGATCAGCACGTCGTGATCGCCGGGGTCGTAGTTGAGGGTGGCGGTCACCTCACCGGCGTCTTTGAGGCTGCCCTTGTACTCGCGGTACTGGTCGGGCGAGTCGTGGGAGGTGACCTCGATCGTGTCGCGTGACAGCTCGGGCGATGACAGATCGGCGATGTTGGCGATCGCGGTGAACACGGCGGGGGCGCTCATGTTGGAGCGTTCCAGCCGGGTGCCGAACGCGTCGATACCGGGCATGGTCAGTCCTCTCTGGCCAGATGGACCCGGAAGCGGACCGGGATGTGGCGGATGGTGGGGTCGGGGTCGCGGGTGGTCTTGTGCCACTCGCGCACGACCGAGCGGACGGCGAACCCGTCGACGTCGAGGGGCCGCCGGTGCAGGATCCGGTCGAGGTGGCCGAGGATCACCAGGGCCTGTTTCCAGCCGCGGTAGCGCGACCAGATGTGCAGGGTGATGGTGGCCTCGACACCGGGCCGGTCGTGGGTGTCGTCGGGGATCTCGGTGACGTCACCGAGTTGGACGTACGGGTAGTGCTGCTTCTCGGGGACCTCGTCGACGACGTCGGCGACGAGGGCCATCAGGTCGGGGTCGCCGGTGAGTCGGTCGTGGATCGCGGCCTGCAGCGGCAGCGCGGCGGTCGTCATCGCAGGTGCCTTTCCAGTGCGGCCTTGATGTACGGGCGGATGTTGCGGTGGGCCTCGAACGCGGGCAGCAGGAACGGCCTGGCGGGCATCGACGATGTGCCTTTCTCGACGTGCTCGGCGTAGGCGGCGTGCTCGTCCCAGACCCCGACCTCGGCGACCAGGCGCACGACGTCGACCCGCTTCTCGATCTGGACCTGCAGGTAGCCGGTGTCGACGGCGACGTCGGTTTCGGCGTCGTCGCCGACGTCGTCGGCCCAGTCGGTGAGCGCCTCGGCGCCGACGTCGACCACGACCGTGGACAGCCGGGCCAGGGCGGCGCGTAGCTCGGCGGCGCCGTGCAACCGCATCCGCATCGCTCACGCTCCCTCGGCCTGCAGCTGCTCGCAGTCGGCGCGTAGGTAGATCTCCGCGCTCGGGGTGAGGACGGCCATCACGCGCAGCACCAGGGCGCCGTCGCGGACCTGGTCGCCGCGGCGAACGTCGGCGCCGGGCGCCAGGTACACCTGGTGGGTCAGGTCACCGAGGTTGGTCGGCCCGGCGTCGCGCTCGGCGACGCCGGGTTGCGAGAACCGGGCGCGCACCGCGGCGACCTTGACCCACAGGGTGTCCCGGCCGCCGATCCCGTCGTCAACCTCCGAGCGCCGCCACACCTCGGCCGCGCGGTTGAGCAGGTGCCCGATCACCGGGCCGGTTCGAGCACTGCGACCTGCAGCGCCGTCACCGCCGAGTAGGTGAGCGTGGCGCGGCCGACCCCGTTGCGGTACTCGTCGACCAGCGGCACCGACCAGATCCCGCCGTTGGCGGTGATCGCCTTGGACGGGTCCTCGATCGCGAGGCCGCGCGCGGTGCCAGGGGTGGCCAGCGTCGCGGTCTGCGCGGCGGTGTGTCCGTTGCGCACCAACAGGATCCGGCCGTTGCCGACCGGCACCTCGTCGCCACCGGCGGCGGCGTTGGACCACACGATCTCGGCGCCGATCACCGGCACCGACTGAGCGGCAATGACTGCCATGGTTCAGGTCTCCCTCTACTTGTTCGCCGCGTACCGGCGCAAGACCTTGCGGTCTGATGTGGACAGTGACATTCCGGCGCGAACCCAGGCCGCTTGCCAGTCGCCGAGTCGTTCGGACTTCTTGGCGGCCGGGTTGTCCCACGACCCGGTGGCCAGTTCGAGGACCAGGCCGCGCACGCTCGACGGGATCGGGTCGTGCCCGGCCGTGAGCGACACCGTGATCCGCTCGGCGCAGCGCCACACACCGGCGACGCGTTCGAGGATCCCGGCCGATTCCCAGGTGTAGTCGGCGGCGGCCAGGGCGACCCCGTCGACGGCGACCGAGTCGACCGCCAGGACCGGCCAGCGCGACAGCACGAGCGCCGCAGTACCCGCCCCGCGCAACCGGTCCACGCTCGGCGACACGGTCAGGGACTGACCGAGTTCGTCGTCGACCACGCCCGTCGCGGCGTCGAGCAGCAGCTCGGCGCGCGCGGCGTGGGTGGGGTCGACGAACGTCTCGCCGACGCCCATCCACAGCGCGAGCTCGTCGGGCAGCGCGTAGGACATCAGCTGCGGCGACGACGCGCGGGCTTGACCGGCTCGGCCGCGACCGGGTCCTCGGCGGACCTGGCGTCGGACTGCTCGGCGCCCTGGCCCTCGTCGGCCTCGCTGTCAGGGACTGCGGCGCCAGGATCGGTGTCGGGGTCGAGCGGGGCGCTCTGCTCGTCGTCGACCTGGCCCTCGTCGTCGGACTCGTCGTCGGCCTGGCCCTCGTCGTCGGGCTCGGGCGTGGGGGCCGGATCGGCCAGGTCGGCGTAGCCGCGGTCGACGAGCACGGCGGCCTCGTCGTCGTCGACCTCGGCGGTCTGCCCGGCGACGAGCACTCGGGTCGGGGTGACGCTGAGCGTCTTCATGGTGATACGCACGCGGTTCTCCGCTCGGTGTGGGTGCGGCGGTCCGCCCCCGGGAGTAGCCGGGGACGGGCCGCCGCGCTCGGGGGCGCCTACTTGGGCAGCTTGCGGGGCTTGCCGCGCACGACCGACGCGCCGAACGCGCCGCCGGACGTGGCGCCCGCGGTGGTGACCGCGACGCGCACGTAGCGCTTGATGCCGTGGTAGCCGATCTCGTAGGTGGTGTCGTCGTTGGCCGCGGCGATGGCCGGTTCGGCGCCGCCGAGGTCGGCGTCGGCAACCGCGGCGTACGCGCTGTTGTCGTCGCTGTGCTGAACCTCGATGGTGTGGGTGCCGTCGGTGATGGTGCCGGTCGTGACGACCACGACCGCTGCGTCGTACCCGGCGAGATCGACGCCGGTGCCGTTGACGGTGGTGTTGGCGGTGCGCACCGCGGGGACGATGGACTGCGCGACGCTAACGCTGTTGCGCAGGTCGGTTCTGCTCATATGACCTGTCCTTTCTAGACTGTGGAGGGGCGTGGGGTCTGCGGATCAGGCCGGGACCTTGAGCCGGACGAACGCCTCTTCGAGCACCGGCATCCCGTCGGACTCCAGGCGGCCGATGTAGCCGACCTGGTTGGTCTCGGCGTACAACTCGTTGAGGCGCTGGATGTCCATGTCGAGGGCGTCGGCGATCCAGTAGTGGGTGAAGTCGCCGAGCAGGCCGACGTAGTTGTTGGCCGCGACGGTGTTGGGCGCGAACTCCGAGGCGGTCAGGGGCAGTTCGAGCAGCGTGTCGGGCGTGCCGGACAAGCCGGGCTGCCACTGGTACTGGCCGTCGTTGTCCTTGACCTTGCGGACGGTGGCGATCATGTCCCGGTGGTAGAGCCACTGGGCGCTGCGCCAGTACTTGGACTTGAGGGTGTACTTGGCGGTGATCAGCTGGTCGCCGGTGGCCGGGGTGAGCGGGATCGCCCCGGCGGCGCCGATCGAGACGTCGCGGCCGGTGCTGATGCCGTCGGCGCTGGCCGTGAAGACGCCGAGCGGCTTCTTGTTGCCGTCGCCGACCATGTATGCCTTCTCCGCGGCGACGGCGAACTTGTAGGCCATGCGCTCGCGGACGATGGTCTCCGGTGACATCGACGCCGCCCGCCGCAGCAGGGTGCGGCTGATCTTGACGCGCTTGGCCAGCGGGTTCGGCCGGAACTCGCGCTTGCCGAACTTCAGGCTGTCGTCCTGGCTGCCGGTGCCGATCTCGCTGGTCCACTCGGCGTCGGTCAGGTCGGTGTCCAGGGTGGGCACGCCGAGGGATTCGCCCTCGGTCAGCTGCATCACCGTGGCCAGCGCCCGGAACGGGACCTCGTCGTCGATGTTCTGGATGAGCTGGGCCACCCACTGCTGCGGCGCGACCAGGTAGCCGCCCTCGGGGTCGTTGGACGCGTTGAGCGCGCGGGCCTGGTCGGCGGTCAACGATCGGGCGCCGCCGACGAGGTAGGCGCGGAACGCCTTGTCCCGCGCGGCGTTCTCGTCGTTGTTGTCGTCGTCGGCACCGGCACCGGCGTTGTCGGGGGCGCGCTCGCCGAGGGCGCGCTCCTGGGCGCGCAGCTTCTCTTCGCGCTTGATGGTGCGCTCGAACCCGTCGGCGTCGTCCATGTGCGCGTCGAACTGGCGCTCCTCCTCGCCGGTCAGCGCGCGTCCGGCAGCCTGGGCGGTGTCCATGAGGGCGCGGGCGTCGGCGGCGGCCTTGGCGCGCTTCTGTCGGAGGTCGTTGATGTCCACGGGGTGTGGCTCCCTTGCTGGGTGTGGTCGGGTGGGCGTGCGCGATCGCGAGACCAGCCGGGGTCTCGTCGGGGTGCGCGGTGGGTGTGGCGGCGGCGTGTGCCCGGCCTGGGGCGGACGCGGCCGTCAGAGAAGGTGTGCGTGCAGGCGCAGGCGCCGGGCGCGTGCGGCCATGTCGGGGTGCTCGTCGACGGGCGGCCGATCGGGGTCGGTGGTGCGGCCGAGTGCGTCGAGTCGGGCGTCGATCGCGTCGAGGCGTGCGGCCAGGTCGAGCGGGCCGCGGGCGCGGCCGTCCTCGGCGATGGCGCCGGGGTCCATGGGCAGTGGCACGACCGAGGTCTCGAACAGTTCCCAGCTCTCGGGGATGCCGTCGGCGTCGATGCCGCGGGCGCCGAACCCGACGGACACGGCGTTGAGGAACCGGTTGCGGACCTTGCCCTCGACGGTGACGGCGAACGGGTCGGCGCGGTCGAAGACCAGGCCGCCGCGCAGGCGGTCGCCGTCGACCCGTGGGTCGGTGACGCGGCCGATCGGCAGGGCCTCGCGGCCGTAGTAGTCGTGCCCGTACATGAGGACCGGGTTGGCCAGGTAGCGGGTGAGGTCGAGCCGGTCCATGCGCAGGTCCAGGCCGTCGTCCATGCGGCCCTCGCGGGCCAGGACGAACGGGATCGGCGCGTCGGGGTCGGCGTCGGTGGCGGTGTCGCGCTCGGCGTAGCCGCGCAGGTAGGCGGTCTTCACCGCGTCTCCAGGGGGTGTCGGATCTGCCGGTCGTGCGGCGCGTGGAGTTCGCGGG
>DATLIA010000107.1:0-6789 GCA_035540215.1 Actinokineospora sp.
CGGCGACGTCACCGCGGCGACCCGGCCGCTGCTGCAGATCTTCCGCGACCTGGTCGCGGTCGGCAGCGACTTCCTGCCCAACCTCACCGCGGGTTTCGGCGACGCGGCCACCCGAGCCGCCGAGTTCGTAGCCTCGGCGCGCGAATCCGGCAAGCTCCAAGAGTGGATCGGCACCGGGCTCACCGCCCTGTGGCAGCTCTGGCAGGTGTTGAAGAACGTCGGCGCGATCGTCGGCGAGGTGTTCGGCGCGTTCAACAGCGCCGGGGGCGGGACCCTGGCCACGCTCATGGATCTGACCGGCCGGGTGCGTGAGTTCCTGGAAAGCGCACAGGGACAAGAGGTTCTACAGTCGCTGGCCGAGACACTGTCCACTGTGTCCGGTGTGGCGACCGATGTTTTCATGGCCGCGCTGATGGAACTGGCGCCGCTGATCATCCAGCTCGCGCCCGCCGTCGCCGAGCTGTCCGGCCAACTCGGCGGCACGTTCGTGGTCGCCCTGCAGATCGCCGGGCCGCTGCTGCAGCTGCTCGCCGGGTTCCTGGCCGAGAACGTGTCCTGGCTCGGCCCGCTGGCGTTGGTGCTCTACGGCGCCGCCCAGGCGTTCCAAGTGGTCGCGACCGCGGTCCGGCTGGTGAACCTGCTCGCGGCCACCAACCCTTGGATCCTGCTGATCACGGCAACCGCCGTGCTCGTCGCGCTGATCATCAGCAACTGGGACGCCATCGTCGCGGCCCTGTCCGCGGCGTTCGAGTGGGTCAAGGGCGCCGCCGCCGCGGCCTGGCAGTGGATCACCGACGTCGTCGGCACGGCCGTGGACATGCTCGTCGAATCCGTGCGGCGCGGCGTGCGGTGGGTGCTCGACGCGGTCGCCTGGTTCGGCGAGCTGCCCGGCAAGGTCGGCGCCTGGTTCCGGTCGGTCTACGACGCGGCCGTGTCCCGGCTCGGCGAGTTGGTCTCGTGGGTGCGCGGGTTGCCCGGCCGCATCCTCGACAGCCTCGGCAACCTCGGGTCGCTGCTGGTCTCGGCGGGCGAGGACCTGATCCGCGGCATTGTCCGCGGCCTGGGCAACGCCGCCTCGTGGATCTGGAACAAGCTCAAGGAACTGGTCTCCGACGCCTGGAACGGCGTACTCGATTTCTTCGGGATCGCTTCTCCTGCAAAGGAAGGCGTGTTCGTCGGCGAGATGATCGGGCTCGGTATCGCCGGTGGTCTCGACGCCATGGTCGCCCTCGTCGTCGCCGCCGCGGCACGCCTGGCCGAGGCCGCCATGCCCGCACTCGCCGAGCCGGTCATCCCCGCCCCGCGCAGCCCGACCGCACCCGGACTCGCATCCCTGGACGAGGACGACAGCACCGCGGCCGGATCCGGCCGGGCGGGCGGCGCGTGGACGCCGGTGCACATCGAGCACTTCCACGCCCACGGCGGCCAGTCGCCGCAAGAGATCGGCGACGAGATCGAGTGGGCCGCACGAGGTGGGGGGCACTAGATGGCCGGTGAGTTGATCACTGCCGACAGTCAGATCGAGTGGCGCGGGTTGCTGCTCGGATCCGGCACCCCGCTGCGCCTGGTCGAGCTGACCGGGTGGTGGGACCTGCCCGGTGTCCGGGGCGGCGTGGTGCCTCTGTCGGACCGGCACGGCGGCTACCAAGGGCCGCAGCGCTCGGCGTCGCGGGTGATCACCGCGACCCTCACCTCGCGCGCCACCCGAGCCGGTCTGCCCGCGGTCCTCGCGGTCCTGCGCGCGGCCACCGCGCCCGCCGAGGTCCCGATCGAGGAAGCCCTCGTGATCAGGCGCCACGGCCTCACTCTGAGAGTGGACGCTCGGTGCGTCCGGCGCCGCGTCCCCGACGACGTCGTCGCCGCCCACGGGCACGCCGTGGTGACCCTGCAATGGGAGGCCAGCGACCCGCGGCTCTACGCCGCGACCGAGCAGATCACCCCGCTCGGGCTGGCCGCGCCGTCGAGCACCGGCGGCCTCGACTTCGCCAGCGGCGGCCTCGACTTCAGCGGTGGCGGCCTCGACTTCGGGCCGCCGCCCACCGGCGGCGCCGCCACGGTCACCGTCGGTGGCCACGTCCCGACCTGGCCCGCCCTGGAGATCGTCGGCCCGGTCACCGGGCCAACGGTCACGATCGGCCCGGCCGGGCGGCGGCTGGCATTCGACGGCACCTGGTCCGTGCTGGCCGGGCAAACCCTGTTCATCGACACCCACCCCGCCCGGCGTACCTGCGTGATCGCTGGCGTGTCCGTGCGGCAGCGCATGGTCGCCGCCGAGTGGACACCGCTGGACCCCGGCCCCACCGCGGTCCGCTACACCGCCGCCGCCTACGACCCCACCACCGTCCTGCGGGTCCGGTCCCGCGACGCCTACCACTGAACAGGAGGACACCATGGCCAAGCCTGACAGCTGGGCAACGATGAACGGTGCGACCCGTGTCCTCGACGCCCAGGACGCGCGCATCGGCATCAGTGCCTTGTGGACACCGGGGAGCAGCGCGGTCAACGCCCGCGGCGGACGCCGACCCGGCCCCGGTGACACGTTCAAGGTCGCGGCCACCGGCACGCCCGGCGCAAACGTCACCGTGCAGGCCGGGCAGCTGATCATCCCGGCCAGCCGCGGCAACGGCGCCTACCACACGACGTCCGACGCGGTCGACACCATCGCGATCCTCGACGTGCCCGCCGACCCGTCACTGCAGCGCAACGACTTGGTCGTCGCCCGCCAGTCCGACACCTACTACACCGACGCGTCGACCGCGTTCACCATCGCCAGGGTCCTCGGCACACCGGGCGCCGGTGACCCGTCGCCGACCGCGGGCGGACTGTCACCGGACTACGTGCTGCTGGCCCGCGTCCGCGTCACCGCAGGCGCCTCGACGATCACGAACGCGATGATCGACGACCTGCGGCCCGGCTACACCGTCGCCCTCGGCGGCCTGCTCCCGGTCGGATCCGCCGCCGAGCGCGACGCGCTCACCACCTACGATGGCCGCCAGGTATGGCGGTACGACCGCGATTGGATCGAGGTCTACGACGGCACCGCCTGGCGAGTCGAGGGCGTCGCGATCTGCACCTCTACCGCAGACCGCGACTCGGCGATCACCCACCCGCGGTCCGGACAGCTAGCGCAGACCACCAACGCTCCGGACACCCTCTGGCAGTACGACGGCAGCACCTCAGCATGGGTGCAGATCGCCTGCGTCAAGGACCCGCGAGGGATCCTTGGCATCGTCCAGGCGACCGGCAACGCGCCGTTCACCGGCACCGAGACGCTCATCGACAGCATCACGTTCACCCACGTTCAGAACCGCTACGAGCGCGGCAAGTTCGACAGCCGGTTCTCTCTCAACACGGGCGGCGTGGTCATCATGCGCTACCGCTACGTGTCCGGGTCCGGACCAGTCGCCAACACCGACACCCTGATCTACGAGACGATCCCGACCGGTAGCTCCAGCAACAACCACATGGGCATCAGCAAGGTGTTCCCGTCCGTGTTCCGCTCGCTGACCAGCGGCACCTACACCGTCGGCGTGTTCGCCACCGCGGCGGCGGGCGCGACGAGCGGCACGATCAACGGCGTCGCGAACGGCCTTGAGCGCGACTTCGTAATCGAGGACGCGGGTGCACCGTGAGCATCTGGTCGAACTTGAACTCGGACCCTGTCGGAGGGGCGTGACTCGTGTCTGCCCCGACCTACACCTACATGGTCCACGACCTGATGAGCAACGCCCCGCTCGGCGAGCTGCCGCTCACCGGCGTGCGTTACGGCAAGCGCCTCAACGTCAGCAGCGGGGCGCAGGGGCAGTTCGTCGTCGAGCCCCGCCAGGCTGCGCGGCGCATGGTCGCCAACCCCTACGACTTGACCATGCCTGCCCGCCGGTGCCTCTACATCTACCGCGACGAGGTGCCGCAGTGGGGCGGCATCATCTGGACCCGCCGCTACGACAGCAGCAACGGCACCGTCCAAATAGGATGCGGCGATTGGTGGTCCTATTTCGACCACCGCAAGGTCCTGCCGGTGCTGGCGCCGCCGATCGCCGTCAACTACGAGGTAGCCGAACTTGAGGTCGCCTATCCCGGCAGCACCGACCTCAACGCCATCGCGCGCGGCCTGGTCGCTCTCGCCCAGACACACACCGGCGGGGATCTCGGCGTCCTCGGTGACGGCACCCTGTCGTCCGATCCCGCCGCGCGCACCTACCGCGGCTATGAGCTCGTCGACGTCGGTGAGGCGCTACGGCAACTGGCCGGGGTGATCGACGGACCCGACATGATGTTCGACGTCGACAAGACCCTCGACGCCAACGGGCGCCCGGTCCGCCGGTTCCGTCAGGGCACCCCGCGGCTTGGGCAGGCCGGTTCGGCGTGGGTGTGGGAGTACGGCTCGAACCTGTCCGGGTACGTGTGGCCGTCTGACGGGTCCCGCTACGCCTCCCGCGTCCTGGCCACCGGTGAGGGCACCGCCTACGGGACGCCCATCGCCGTCGCCGAGGACACCAGCCGCTACGCGCTGGGCTACCCGCTGATGGAACGCGAGTCCGGGTTCTCGACGGTCTCCGATACCGCGGTGCTGCAGTCGCACGCCGATGCCGAGCAAGCCGCGTCCCGGCTGCCCGTCGTCCTGCCGCAGATCGAGGTTCGCGGCGACATGTCGCCGATGGTCGGCGAGTGGGGCATGGGTGACGACGCGCAGATCCAGATCGAGGACGACTTCTTCCCCGCCGGTGTCGACACCCTGATGCGCATCGTCGGCGCCGACATCACCCCGCCGGACGGTTCCAACGCCGAGCGCGTCGTGCTCACCATGAGCCCGCTACTCGACGACGTCGCCTAGATCGGAGGACACAATGGGCCTGGTCAACCTTCCGACCAACATCATCGACCGGCTTGTCCGCCTCGAACGGGGGCTTGAGGCCGTCAAGAAAGCGGCCGGACTCGCCTCGGCCATCATCCGCCGCGGCGGCCTGTCCCTGCTCGACGACGCCTTCCTCAAGATGGTGTCCTCAGCCGACGTGCAGATCCTCTACATAGGACCGGACGGCGGCGGTCGGCAGGTCGTCGCGATCAAGCGGGACAACGGATCCGACATTCTCTACACCTACGCCGCTCTCGGCGGGAACCAGTACTGGGCGCTGACCGACAACGGATCCCGCGTCATCGTGTCCGACGACGCGATCTCCGGTGAGGGCCTGGCACGGCCCTACCTGGCGGGATTCCCGAGCGGCGGCCGGTACACCGACTGGCGGTCGACGCAGTCCGCTACGTTCGAGCCGCTGACCAAGGTCGGCATGTTCAAGCACCATCCGCGGCTCTACGTGGGTGTGCGCCACACGACCGACGTCGACCCGACCACGCTCGGCGAGATCCGCGTCAAGGTCGACCAGACCGGCCAGATCGTCGGGTCCGTCGCCGCGGTCGGATTCACTCAGTCATCCACCTTGTTCGGCCCGGTCGCCCTCACCGGCCTGGGCCACATGCAGTACTTCGACGTGATGATCGAGGCCCGCAAGACCGCCGGTGGCGGCACGGGCATCGTCCGGGCCGAGCCCGCGTTCGTGTACGGGGTCCAGTCGTGACCGGCCGCGCCGAGGCGATCGTGCCTCCCGTCGACCCCGACCAGCCCGTACCCAGGCCGGGCTTGATGGCAGGCGAGCGCTACAGCGCCACCGGCGGCGTCGAGCGGATCACTGTCCCGGCGGAGGACACACAACGCCCACCGGGCACCCGCCCGGAGTCGGGTCCGGCGCCTGACTTCCCACCGGCGGAGCGACCGACCCCGGCGCCGTAGTCACCGGCGGCGAGGGCGGCTGCGTGGTCGTGGAGGCCGGTTCGTCGACCTGCACGGTCGCGCCACCCGGCGCCTTGTTCGGCTTGCCCGCGGTGGACGTCCCCCCGGCCGCCGGCACCACGCCGGTCGGCGATGGCACAACCGCGCTCGACGAGGCATCGGTCGCCGGGCTCGACGTCGTCGACACCGAGACCCCGGCCGGTGCGAGGTCGGGCTGCGCGGGCTCGGACGAACCCCCGCCGAGCCACACGGCCAGGCCGACGAGTCCCGCAGCGGCCAGGCCGAACACGCCGCCGACGGCCCACTTGTTCTGCAGATCCATTGAAACCCCCATGTCGATGCCGCCCCTTGTCGCGGCTCCACCTCAAGGTCATCGATCCCGGCCGCGCCCCCGCTACAGCGTGGCGCGGCCGTCACACGTTTGGAGTACTCGCCGTGAACTGGTCCGCGCTGACTCTCGGTGATCTTGCCGCAGCCGGTGGCGGCCTGGTTCTGGTGTGGCTGCTCGCGCGCCGGGTGTGGGTGTTGGTGCGCCGAGTGGCCGGGTGGCTGCGCCGCCTGGTGCACCTTGCCGACGACCTGCTCGGCGAGCCCGAACGCGACGGCGTCCCGGCGCGGCCGGGGCTCATGCAACGGCTGGCCAACACAGAGGACGGCCTGGCCCACGTCACCGAACGCGTCGAGGCCGTCGACCACGAACTGCGCCGCAACAGCGGCGAGAGCCTGCGCGACGCGGTGGACCGCGTCGAGGCCAGTCAGCGGCTGATCGTGGCCGCCATCCCGCGGCGGTGGGCGCGGATCGCTGCCGCCGTCACCCCGATCCCCGAACCTCCACAGTCCAGAAAGGACGAACCATGACCACGACCACAGACCCGCTCGTCGACGAGCTGCTCGCACACGCGCCGGTGCCCCTGATCGAGACCGACGAGGCGCCGCCCGAGCGGCCCGACGAGGTCGACGAGTGCGGCGTCGCCATCGAGGACCAGGCCGCCGCCGACGTC